>JAFUGB010000029.1 GCA_017469605.1 Clostridia bacterium | reverse complement strand
CGCAACGCGCTTTACCTTTTCCGGAAAGGACAGGCCGACGAGCTTATCCATAAAGGCCAGCAGTCCCCGGACGATCCTGGGCGCGTGCTTTTTGAACCAGCGGACTGCGGTGGGATCAAAGGATTCAACGCAGTAGATTCCCGGATACGCGCGCAACATGCCGTAGACCTGTTCGGGCAGGTTTTTGTTCCTGAAATCGGTTTTCAATTCCACAATCAGCGGCGCCTGAGAATCCACCAGCTCCAGCACCTCGGCAAAGGTGGGGATATGCGCGTCGGTGCCAAACAGGGAAAGCTGCCGCAGCTCCTGCAGCGGCACGTCGCATACCCGGCGGGGATCGCCGCAGGAACGCTCCAGGGTTTCATCGTGATGCACCACCAGCTGATGGTCCCGGGTTTCGCGTACATCCAATTCAATCCCGTACCCCGCGCGAACGGCGCGTTCAAAAGCGGGCAGGCTGTTTTCCGGAACGCCGCGCTTGATATCATGCAGTCCGCGATGGGCATAATCATGGCTTGTCAAATGCGTGTTGGTCAGCTTCCGGTGAAACAGATTGGGCGCGGCCAGAAAACAGTATACCGCGAACAACATAACGCAGATCCGCAGCACCCAGACGAACCAGCCCATTCCTTTCCCCTCTTTCCTTCAAGCGGCATATGGATAAGAACGGCATATATTATACGCCTTTTTTTATTGATTTGCAACTGCAATAAATTTTCGGCGCGACCGCTTTTTTCATGCCCTTTCCCCTTGTATTCGCTGTTAAAATTCGTTATAATATGCTGGATCGTCATGTAGCGATCTTTTACTGCAGTATATAACGGAGGGATCATTATGGATGAAACAACGCTCGAACGCACCAATTTTATCTGGGATGCCATTGACCAGGATCTGGAAAGCGAGCGCTGCCAGCAAATCCACACCCGTTTTCCGCCGGAACCCAACGGCTATCTTCATATCGGCCACTGCAAGGCGCTGATCACCGATTTTGGCACGGCGGAAAAATACAACGGCCTTTGCAACCTGCGCTTTGACGATACAAACCCGGCCAAAGAGGACAACGAGTATGCCGATGGCATCAAGCGTGATATTGAATGGCTGGGCTTCCACTGGAACGGCGGCCTTTTCTATGCCAGCGAATATTATGACAGGCTCTATGAAATTGCCGAAGATTTTATTAAGCGCGGACTGGCCTATGTGGACGAGCTGACACCCGAGCAAATGACAGAATACCGCGGCACGCTGACTACGCCCGGCAAAAATTCTCCCTGGCGGGAGCGCCCGGCCGAAGAAAGCCTGGACCTGTTCCGCCGTATGCGCGCCGGCGAGTTCCCGGAGGGACGCTATATCCTGCGCGCCAAGATCGATATGGCCTCCCCCAACATCAACATGCGCGATCCCGCCATGTACCGCATCCTGTACAAGGAGCATTGGCGCACGGGCAGCAAATGGTGCATCTACCCCATGTATGACTTTGCCCACCCCATCAGCGACGCGCTGGAGGGCATCACCCATTCGCTTTGCTCCCTGGAATTTGAAAACCATCGGCCGCTGTACGACTGGGTGGTGGAAAATGCCGGCTTCCGTCAGGAAAGCACCGTGAACGGCAAAAAGTATCACGG
>JAFUGB010000285.1 GCA_017469605.1 Clostridia bacterium | reverse complement strand
GTTTTTACGAATGCGGTATTGGCGCTGCATAAAGCCTCTGCACTCAAAAAATGATTACAATGGAAAACCCGCCCCTGTGTTTGCACGATGGCAGGCACCGGGGCGGGTTGAGCCATGCTTCGTCTGTCGGTCACGCCAAAGGACGTGACCCAAGGGTCACACGGTCAGTTCCTTACGGCCACGACGACGGCGGGCGGCGAGAACGCGGCGGCCGTTCTTAGTGGACATACGGGCACGGAAACCATGCACCTTGCTGCGCTGGCGCTTTTTCGGCTGATACGTACGGAACATGTTATTCTCTCCTTACATTATGAGATCACGCGGGTGCGTTTCACAAATCCTGGCTGCTTGATCCTATATCACAAACAGCCTTATTATTATACCTGAATTGTGTAAATGTGTCAAGGGATTTTTGGTGATACAGCCGTTCTTTGGAACAAAATTCTTGATCGTATATACGGCTGCCCATGCGTGTTATACGCCATATCCGTCATTCTGATAACCGTCCGGGGCATATCCCTGCCGGCTTTCGTCAATATAGCCCGCGCCCAACTGCTGGCGCATGGTGCGCAGGGCGTCCAACTGGGCGCCCAGGCCGATATCGGCATGCTCCAGCAGCTGGGACAGCGTGCCCATGGTTTCCTGCTGGATGCGGCTGCTTTCCTGCTGGGCGGCCTCGGTAATCTCCACAGCCCGGGCCTGGGCGCGCTGGGTGATCTCGCTTTCCTCCACCATCTGGGCGGACTGCATCTGGGCGGAGGCAATCATCTGATTGGCCTGGGCCTGGGCGCCGGCCAGCAGCTGATTGGCGCGGTCGGTGGCCTGCCGCAGGGTGTCCTCGGCGGAGGCTTTGGCGTCGTCTACGGTCTTTCGGGCGTTGGCGATGGCCTGATCGGTGGTTTCCTTGGCCTCCCGGGCGGCCTTTTCGCTGGTTTCCCGGGCGCGGCGATCCACGCTGTCCAGCAGCTCGCGCTCCTTGGCCAGCAGCTTTTCAGCCTTTTCCAGATCGGGATCCAGACAGGATTCCAGCTTGTCCAGCAGCTGATCCATGCGCTGGCGATCCAGCATGATCAGATTGCTCAGCGGCACCTTCTTGGAGGTGTCCATCAGGGAGTTGATTTCACTCAGCACGGTAAATACTTTCAGTTCTGCCATTTTTTCCTCCTTGCCGCTCAAACCCGATGAGCCATGTATTCTTTCACTGTTTCAGCACAGCGTTCCGGTAAAAAGGGGGTGATGTCGCCGCCAAAGGCAGCCAGCTGGCGCACCATGCTGCTGCTCACGTCCCGCAGCTCGGGGCGTGCGGGCAGGTACACCACCTCAAAACGGTCGTACAGCATTTTGTTAAAGGAAGCCCAGGGGAGCTCGGTTTCCATTTCGCTGGCGGAACGCACGCCCCGCACCACGGCGTCTGCCTGACGCATGCGGGCATAGTCGGCCAGCAGGCCGTTGTGGCATTCCACCACGGCGTTGGGCAGGTCGGCGCATACCTCCTTGAGCAGGGAGATGCGTTTCTGCATGGGCAAAAAACCGTGCTTGTCCGGATTGATCAGCGCCGCTACATAAAGCTGATCGCACAGCGCGGCGGCGCGGCGAATCAGATCTTCATGTCCCCGGGTCACGGGATCAAAGCTGCCCGGAAATACCCAAATCTTTGGCATCTTGTTGCCTCCTGTATCTGAAAAATGAAATCATGGTATCGCGGTATCGGCGCAGGTCAGTTAGCGCGTAAGCCGGACCGGGTTCGGGAACGGACTGCGCGGCGTGCTCAATCACCAGCAGCGCGTCCTCAGCCAGCACACCGGCCCGGTCCAAGGCCTGGCAGGCGGGAACGGTGCTGATGCGGTAGGGAGGATCGAGAAACACCAGGTCAAACGTCGCCTTCTCCCTGGCCAGCAGCTCCACGGCCTGTAAATCCCGCATTTGCAAAAGCCACGCGCGATCGCCCACATGAAGGGCTTCTATATTTTGCCGGATCACCCGGGCGGCTTCCCGGGAACAGTCGCACAGCACGGCGCTTGCCGCTCCCCGGCTGAGCGCCTCCAGCGCCAGCGCGCCGCTGCCCGCGTACAGGTCCAGCACCCGGCTTTCCGGGCATTCGGCCGCCAGGATATTGAACAGCGATTCGCGGGTCCGGTCCAGGGTGGGGCGGGTATCGCTGCCCTTGGGAGCCAGAATGGTGCGCGAGCGCATTTCACCGGCAATGATTCGCATGGTATCAGATCAGTTCCTTCTTCTGATTGGATTTGTTCACGCGCTGCTCCCGGGCTTTGCGCTCCTGGCGGTTTTGACGGCGGCGGGCCAGGCGGATATTGCCGTGCACCAGCGCCCGCAGGTGGGGACCGCGCAGGTAACCCAAACCGAAACAGAGAGGAAGCACCAGCGTAAGCAGCGGGGACAGCTTATCCAGCAGGTACAGCTTATTGTAATCGCCTGCGCCAAACATGTTCATGTAGGGGAACAGCACCAGCCGCACAATGATCCGCAGATAACCGGCCACCCCTACGGGGACGCTTTCGTGATAATAGGCCAGCGCCGGCCCGATATCATCCCGGGACTCAAAGCTTTGCACCCAGCCGGGCAGCGTGCCCAGGGAATAGGTTTGTTTTTCCGCGGTCAGGGCATATGCGATGGCCACCAGCAGGAAGGGCGCGGCGCCGAGCAGCGCGCTGACAAAGCCCTTTCCGGGATGGTAGCAGGTATCCCGGTCCTTGGCGGTTGCTTCCTTGCCTTCATTTTGCCGTTTCAGGGCGATTTCGCCAAAGGACACGTCGCTTTCGCCATAGCGGCTTCCCTCATTGAACAGGATCAATCCGCCCAACAGCAGCAGCACACCGTTGAGCAGGAGACGCGGCACCGCGCTGTCAAAGGCAAACACGCCGCTGGCCAGTACGCCCAAAATGGCAAACAGCACCAGCACGCTGAATACGCGCAGGCCGCGCCTGAACGCAAGAAGGCTGACCATGTTGCCGCGCAGGTAAGGCTTGTATACCGGCACAGGCGTGTTTTTGTTTTTGTTTTTGTTTGCGTTGTTTTTTTGCATACATCATAGAATACGTCCGTAAAGTTTTAATAAATAACCGGTACCCGGGCATGGGGTGCGCACAGCACCTCATAGCTGATGGTGCCTGCCCATCCGGCCAGGCGGCCTGCGGTGATGCGCGCGTTTCCCTGGCTGCCCAGGAGCACGGCCGCGTCGCCGGCCTGAACGCCCGGCACCCGGGATACATCGGCCATCAGCTGATCCATGCAGACCCGGCCCACAATGGGGCATTCGGTGCCGTGGATCAGCACGTAGCCCTGGTTGGAGCACGCCCTGGGATAGCCGTCCCCGTAACCCACGGGCAGCGTGGCCACCCGCAGGGGAGCGGCGGCGGTATAGGTGCGGCCATAGCCCACGGTGTCGCCTTCCACGATGGATTTCACATAGGCAATCCTTGTTTCAAACCGCATGGCGGGTTTCAGGTCAAGGCTGTCATAGCCTTCGGCGCAGCCGTACAGGGCGATGCCCTCCCGTACCATGTTCAAACGCGCCCAGGGGAAACGCAGCGAAGCGTCGCTGGCTGCCGCGTGAAGCGTCAGCCCTTCGGGCAGCAGCGCCGCCAGGCGGCGGAAACGCTCAAACTGCGCCCTGGAAAAGCTGTCGTCCGGATTGTCGGCGTCGGCAAAATGGGTAAACGCTCCGGTGAGCTTTACATAGGGGGCGCTCTCCAGCGCGTCAAGTACGGCGCGGATTTCATCCGCTGTCCGGGCGCCGATGCGATTCATGCCGGTATCGATTTTCAGGTGGACCTGGCCGATTTTTCCGGTTTTCCGGCAGGCGTCCTGCAAAAGCCCGACGCCCCGTTCATCAAAAACGGTCTGGATCAGCCCTTCGGCGGAGGAGATCATGGCGCCCTCCGGGCTGACGCTTCCCAATACCAGGATGGGGGCGGTGATCCCGGCCTGGCGCAGCGTGCGTCCTTCCTCGGGAACAGCCACGCCCAGGGCGTCCGCGCCGTTTTGCAAAGCGGTGCGGGCCACGGGGATCAGCCCATGACCATAGGCGTTGGCCTTCACCACGGCCATCATGTCCACGCCGGGATTCATGGCCTTTTTCAGACACTGCGCGTTGTGGGCAATGGCTCCAAGATCGATGCGTAAGCAAGTTCCGCGGCTGTCTGGGGTTTGCTGGTTCAACATGCTGTCAGCCTCCTGAAGTTCCTGGCTTTATTATAGCACAGACGCATGCAAAATACCATTACAGCGCGCTAAAATATTGCCTCAGCCGCGCAGGGAATCCCCGGCCTGGCATCCGGCCTTGAAAGCGGCCAGATTGACATCCAGGGTGGCGGGCTTTACGTTGGCGGCGATGGCGGCTTCGTAGGCATCCCGCGGCCATTCGGTGAGCGTGGACATGACGCCCAGCAGCACAATGTTTACTGCCCGCACGCTGCCGCATTCCTCGGCAATCCGTTGCGCGTCCAGGGCAAACAGCGGGCGGCCGGTGATCTCCTGCTCGGGGTAGGCCGCTTTGCCCATAATGACGGGCATGGGCAGCATGCGCCGTGTATTGGCGATCATGGCGCCCTCCTTTTTCAGATAGAATTCTGCCCGCAGCGCTTCCAGCCACTCAAAGGCGATCACCAGATCGGCCTCGCCGGGGGTGATCAGGGGAGAGGCCACATCCTGCCCGATGCGCACGTGGGTGATCACGCTGCCGCCGCGCTGGCTCATGCCGTGCACCTCGCTGACCTTTACGTCGTCGCCCATCCGCAGGGACAGGTAGCCCAAAATTTTGCTGGTCAGCAGGATGCCCTGCCCCCCCACGCCTACAATGATAATATCCTTTTTCATGTCCGGTCACCTCCGCAGGAAATCGCGCCAAAGTGGCATTGGCTTACGCACAGGCCGCAGCCGTTGCAGAGCGCGGCGTTGATATGCACGCCGCCGGCATCGCGCTCAATGGCAGGGCAGCCCAGGCCCATGCAGGCGCCGCAGTTGCGGCATCCTGTTACTCTGGCGGGGATGGGACGGCGCTTATCCAGCAAAGCGCAAGGATAGCGCGCGATGATCACCGATACGCCGTCCCGGTTCAGCTCTTCCTTGATGACTTTTTCCAGTGCGTCCATATCCATGGGGTTTTCAATCACCACATGGGCGCCGATGCTTTCACAAAGGCCCTCCAGGTTCAGCTGGGGCGCGGGCTGGTTGTAAATGTCAAAGCCGGTGGCAGGGTTCTGCTGATGGCCCGTCATGCCGGTGATGCGGTTGTCCAGGATCACCACGGTGATATTGGAGCGGTCATATACCGCGTTCACCAGGCCGGTGATGCCGCTGTGGACGAAGGTGCTGTCGCCCAGCACGGCTACGCTCTGCCGGGCAAAATCCCGGCCCCGGGCCTTTTCGGCGCCCACGGCCATGCCAATGGACGCACCCATGCACAGCGCGCTTTCCAGGCTGTCAATGGGGGGCAGGGCGCACAGCGTATAGCAGCCGATATCGCCAAAAACATGCAGCTTGAGCTTCTTGAGCACGTGGAATGTGGCCCGGTGGGGACAGCCGGGGCACAGCACCGGGGGACGGGCGGGCAGCGCGGGCTCCTCGGGGGCCTTTTCCCCGCCAAAGGCTTCGCGGATGCGCTGTACGCTCAGCTCGCCCTGGCGGCCGGTGTATTTTTTGCCCTCCACGGCGATCCCCATGGCGGCAATCTCCTGCTCCATGATGCCTTCCAGCTCTTCAATCACAATCAGCCGGTCCACCTGGGCGGCAAAATCCCGGATGGCGGCCTTGTCCATGGGATAGCTCAGGCCCAGCTTTAAAACGCTGGCTTCAGGCAGCGCCTCGCGCACATACTGATACACCACGCCCGCGCAGACCACGCCCAGAGCGCGGCCGCGCATTTCCAGCCGGTTGAGCCCCAGGGCGGCGGCGTCCTTTTCCATCTGCGCTTCACGGCTTTCCACATAAACATGGCGTTTTCGGGCCATGCCGGGCATCATCACGTTTTTCATGATGTTCTTTTCATAGGGCTTCACCGGCTGTTCCTGGCGCTCGGCTGTTTCTACCGGGGAGCGCTGATGGGCCAGCCGGGTGGTAAGGCGGAGTATGACCGGCGTGTCGTACCGCTCGCTGATTTCAAAGGCTCGCCGGATAAAATCCTTGCATTCCTGGCTGTCCGCGGGCTCGATCACCGGCACATGGGCAGCCCGGGCAATGAAGCGGGTATCCTGCTCATTCTGGCTGGAATGCATAAAGGGATCGTCGGCCACGCAAAGCACCAGGCCGCCGTTGACGCCGGTATAAGCGGCGGTATACAGCGGATCAGCCGCCACGTTCAGGCCCACATGCTTCATGCAGCTCATGGCCCGCACGCCGCACATGGCCGCGCCAAAGGCTGTTTCCACAGCCACCTTTTCATTGGGGGCCCATTCGCAATTGATTTCTTTATAGGCTGCCGAGAATTCGGTGATCTCGGTGCTGGGGGTCCCGGGATAGCTGGAAACCACCCGCACGCCGGCTTCATACGCGCCGCGCGCCACGGCTTCGTTGCCCAACATCAGCTTTTTCATATATCGCACACTCCTGCATGAAATAGCATAATTCGCTAAAATACAGTATAGCAAACGCAAACGGAAAAAGAAAGTCTATTTTTTGTATTATATGGGAAAAAGAGGACGATTTGGCCTGAATCCTGTTGCGCTGGAAAATATTTTGCTATATAATATAAATATGAAGATATGCGGCATGCCGCCATTCTGATAATTTGTAGAGCAGAAAGGAAGTACGCTATGATTTCCTGGAAGAATCTTGATACGCTGAGCAGCTTCAGCAAGCTGAACGCCCTCAAAAACCGCGTGAACCTGCCGGAGGTCATGGCCGGTGAAAACGGCGCCGGCCGCGTGGCCCGGTATGCCGCGCCCATGGCGCAGGGCATGCAGTATAATTACGCGGCCAAGCAGGTGGATGATGAAATCCTGTCGGCTTTGGCCGAACTGGCTAAGGAGGCCCAGCTCATTGAAAAATACCGGGCGCTCTATAATGGCGAAGTGATCAATACCGGGGAAAAGCGGCTGGTTTTGCATCAGCTGTGCCGCGGCCAGCAGGGAGATGCCGTTGTGGCGGACGGCGTGGATAAACGCGCTTTCTATGTTTCCCAGCAGGAAAAGGCGGCCGAGTTTGCCAACCGCGTGCATCGGGGCGAAATCACCAACGCCAAGGGCGAACCCTTCACCACCGTGGTGCAGATCGGCATCGGCGGCAGCGACCTGGGCCCCCGGGCCATGTACCTGGCGCTGGAAAACTGGGCCAGGCAGAACGGCTGCTTCAAAATGGAAGCCAAATTCATCAGCAACGTGGATCCCGACGATGCCGCCAGCGTACTCAAGGGCATTGATGTGTCCCGCGCGCTGTTTGTGCTGGTTTCCAAGTCCGGCACCACGTTGGAAACGCTGACCAACGAATCCTTTGTAAAGAACGCGCTGAAGAACGCCGGCTTGGACGCCAGCAAGCATATGCTGGCCGTTACCAGTGAAACCTCGCCCTTGGCGAAGAGCAGCGATTATCTGGCCGCCTTCTTCATGGATGATTACATCGGCGGTCGCTACTCCTCCTCCTCCTGCGTGGGCGGCGTGGTGCTGAGCCTGGCCTTCGGGCCCGAGGTGTTCGCCCGTTTCCTGAACGGCGCCGCCGAGGAGGACGCCCTGGCCGGGAACCCTGATATCCGCCGGAATCCCGATCTGCTGGACGCGCTGATCGGGGTATATGAACGCAATGTGCAGGGCTATCCCGCCACCGCCGTCCTGCCTTACAGCCAGGCGCTGAGCCGTTTCCCGGCCCATCTGCAGCAGCTGGATATGGAGAGCAACGGGAAGTCTGTCAACCGCTTTGGCGAGCCTGTCAATTATGTGACCGGGCCTGTGATTTTCGGTGAACCCGGCACCAATGGCCAGCATAGCTTCTATCAGCTGCTTCACCAGGGCACCGATATCGTGCCGCTGCAGTTCGTGGGCTTCCGCCGCAATCAGGCGGGTATGGATGTGGAGATCCAGGGCAGCACCAGCCAGCAAAAGCTGTGCGCCAATGTGGCCGCCCAGATCATGGCCTTCGCCTGCGGCAAGTACGATGAAAACCCCAATAAAAACTTTGAGGGCGGCCGTCCCAGCAGCATCATTATCGGTGATGAGCTGACGCCCGAAGCGCTGGGCGCGCTGCTGGCGCACTTTGAAAATAAGGTCATGTTCCAGGGATTTATCTGGAATGTGAACAGCTTTGACCAGGAGGGCGTTCAGCTGGGCAAGGTGCTGGCCAAGCGCGTACTGGCCCATGAGACCGACGGAGCGCTCAAAGCCTACAGCGATCTGCTGGATATTTGATTCTTATCGGTTTACAGAAAGAACACCATCTGCCTTTGCGTCGCAGATGGTGTTCTTTTATCATACTGGCTGCTATATATTGTTATTTCGATTCTTCACCAGGGCTCAGTATGCCCCGGATGATATCCGCGCTGATTTTGAGCGTTCGGTCCATGAAAGCCAAACCGTTGGTTTCCTGCATTACATCGGTAAACTGGGTGTAACAGAAGCCCTGAATGGCGGGATGGGCGACAATATACTGCATCAGCGAGCGGAAACGATACAGAAACGCCTCCTGCGTTGTTTCTCGCTGGGAATACCCCCAATCTTCCTCGGAAAAGCATGCTTTGTATGCGATACCGCCAAATTCCGAAAGGATCAGCGGCTGGCCTTCATAGCGGAAGCCGTTGGCGTAAAGCATCCTTCCGGCGGCGTCAGAGGCGAGCAGACGATCAAAATCATCCCATTTGACCGTCAGAGCGTTTCCGTCCGCCGCATAATCATGGATGCAGCACAGATCGGATGTGACCTGCTCCCAGCCATCGTTGGTGGAAACCAAGCGGGAGGGATCCTGCGCCTTGATCCAGTGATACAGGCTTAGCGCAAACTGCTGCTGGCCATCGTGGTCATATATGTTGCGCACGCCCCAGGATTCGTTGAAAGGCACCCAGCAGATGATGGATGGGTGGTTGATATCGCGCCGGATGAAATCGGTGGCCAGCCGCACGGTATGCGCCATGGCTTCCTGAGAAAAGGTATAGCAGCTGGGCAGCTCAGCCCAAACAACAAGTCCCAGCCTGTCAGCCCAGTAATACAGCAGCGGGTCTTCCATTTTCTGATGCATGCGGATTCCGTTGAAGCCCATATCTCGGATCATTTGCAGATCAGCGCGGTAATCGTCATCGTTTACAGCCGTCAGCAATCCGCCGTCGTAATACCCCTGGTTCAGCAGCAAGCGCTGATAAAAGGGCCGATGGTTCAGAAGCACGCAGCCGTTTTTTGTTTCTATGCTGCGCATGCCAAAATATGTGAGCACATTGTCGCTGAGGGATTGCTGCTGCAGGCGGAGATGCACATCGTATAGGTTTGGATGCTCCGGCGACCAGTAATGAATCTCATCCACGCTGTCCTCCGCGTGGATCGGCACCGCAAATTCTGTATAAGCTTGGGAGATACGGAGCGACAGAGATTGCACGACGCGGCCTGAAAAGCTGATTTCCATATACAGCGTGCAGTCAGCGGTCGGGGGCGAGCTGAGCGTCAGCGCGCAGGACAGCGCTGAATCGGAAAGCCGCGGGATCATGGCGAAGAATCGAATATGCTGCGGCGGAACGCTTTCCAGCCAAACCGATTGCCAAATGCCGGAGACCGGCGTATACCAGCAGCGGTCCGGTTTACGGAGCCAGGTCTGTTTGCCCCTAGGGTGGTCGCACCGGTCTGTATCCGTCACCCGGAGCACAAGCGTTTGCTTTTCGCCATGGGCGCTCAATGCGCTGGTAATATCGATATCAAAGGGAGCGTATCCGCCCGTATGGCTTCCGATACGGCACCCGTTCAGCCACAGCTCGCAGGCCCAGTCCACCGCGCCAAAGCGCAGCAGTACGCGCTGTCCTTCTTCTGCAAAAAAGCTTTGCGGGACGGTGAATTCAGTTCTGTACCATACATAGGGGTGGTAAGCGCTGTCCCCGATGCCTGATTGGCTGCACTGGTAGCAAAAAGGGACCTGAATGCGCAGATTGAATTTTTCAGGCTGAAGCTCCCAATGGGCGTCCAATCCCCGGTTCTCATCGTCAAAAGCAAATTGCCATTGACCGTTCAGGCTGAGCCAGGTCTCCCGCTGAAAGTCCGGCCGCGGGTAACAGTTTCTGCCGCTCATTTTTTTACCTCATTCACTATGCTGTGATAGATTTCCACACATTCATTTGGCCGCCGCTCCTGATCAAAAAAGCCGAAGCGAGCTTTGAACTGCTCTTTCGGGCCCTCCTGAACGCGGTATTCCCAGTCGTACATATCAATAATGGGAAACCAGAAAAAGCCATATACAGGCACGCCCGTCCGATACAGGGCGTATACCGTTCGGCTGGCCTCGTTCAGCCAGCGTTTTTTCATTTCCAGGTTGTCGCGCACGCTGGTTTCGGTGATCATCATGGGACATCCGTAACGGGCATGCCGTTCCAGGATCTTATCCTTCAGCGCGTCCGTCCATAGCAGATGATCTGTATGGATCAAGCCGCCGTCCTTCGTCCGCTTCAGATCTTTATAGGAGAATTGCGGATAAAAGTTGATGCCCATGATATCGATATCACAGCGCTCATCCCGGAATGAAAGCAGATCCCGCTCGGTGAGCCCATACCGGGCAAACAGGGGCAGGCTGCTTTGCAGCCGTTCGGCCTGGCCGGTTAGGCAATCAAAGAACATGAATTGCTGGGTGCATTCAAATTCGGCCATTTCCTGCAGATCGGGTTCTGCGGCAAAGGAGCCGCCCGAGCATTCTACCTGAACGCAGGCGATCCCTGCCTGTTGCAGCAAACGCGTTTGCCGCTGCGTCCCCTTGACTACGCCCTTCAAAACGGAAAAATAACCTTCATACCCGGAAAGATAAGGCGGCCATACGCCCATGTGACCGCAGAACTCACAGGCGGTATGGGGCTCGTTGAACGGCGTGGCAAAGCGCAGGTATTTGCCGTATCGGTCAATGACGCGCTGGGTATATTCCGCCACATAATCAGGATAATCCGGATCGATAAAGGCCTTTTCCATCCAGCGCGGCACGCCGTAATGCATCAAATCAAGCACAAGCTCCAGACCTTTTTCTTCCACGATGTAGGGGATCACTTCATCGGAAAAGGACCAATCCCATACGTTTTTTTCCGGCTGTATGCGGTACCAGGGGATTCCCCAGCGCACGGCGTCCAGCCCGATGGGGGAGATGCGGTCAAAATCCTGCCGCCAGAGCCTGTAATGATCGGTAAGCTCATATTCATCCAGAACCTTGCCTGTGGGTTTATAGGGATCGGCAATAAATGTGTCTTCAATACCGAAGCCCCAGTAAAAACGGTTGAAAAGCATGAAAGCTCTCCTCCTTTATCCCTTGATTCCGCTTAGCGCGATGCCTTGAATGAAGGTTTTCTGTGCCAGCAAAAAGGCGATCAGAATGGGCAGGATGGACAGCACAGCGCCTGCGAACATGGGGCCGTGCTCCATGACGTGTTCCCCTTGGAATAGGGCCAGTCCCACGGGAAGCGTCTGCATTTCCTGCGTGTTGGTCATCAGCATGGGCCAGAGAAAATCATTCCAGCCCGCCATAAAGTGAAATACCGCCAGCGTGGACAGGGAGGAGTGCACCACGGGCAGCGATACGCGGCAAAAGATGCCAAATTCACTGAGACCGTCTATCCGTCCTGCGTCCAGCAGATCGCTCGGAACGCCAAGAAAGGACTGCCGCATAAAGTATATGCCAAAGGCGTTGGTCAGCCTGGGCAGGATAAGGCCCGCGAAGGTATTGAGGATGCGCATATCGTTGAGCAGCAGATAGGTGGGGATCATGGTGATCTGGAATGGGATCATCATGGAAATGAGCACGACGATGAACAGCGCTTTGCTGCCCCAGAAAGGAAGCTTTGCGAAGGCGTATCCCGCCATGGAATCCAAAGCAAGCATGGACAGCGTGGTGCTCCCGGCAAAAATGAAGGAGTTGAGCATAAATCGCCAGAAGGGGATTTTGGTCAGCAGGCTGCGATAGCCTTCCACTGTCCATTGCCTGGGGAAAAGCAATTCTGGCTGTCCCATGATCTGGCTTTCAAACTTGAAAGAGGAGAAAAGCATCCAGAT
>JAFUGB010000028.1 GCA_017469605.1 Clostridia bacterium | reverse complement strand
TGCCAAACGGGGCGGCGCGGACGGCATCGCGGCCATCAACACCATCAGATCCATCGTGGGCATCAACCCGCACACCTATGTGTCGGCTCCCGCCGTGCACGGCCACAGTGCCGTGGGCGGCTACAGCGGCAATGCGGTGAAGCCCATCGCCCTGCGCTTCATCGCGGAGCTGGGGCAAAATCCGGCTCTGCGGGGGATACACCTAAGTGCCATGGGCGGCATCGAAACCTGGCGGGATGCGCTGGAATTCATCCTGCTGGGAGCGGGCTCCCTCCAAGTGACAACCGCCGTGATGCAGTACGGCTATCGCATCATCGATGATCTGAAAGCGGGGCTGAACTTGTATTTGACGGAAAAGGGCTTTGGCAGCGTCAAGGAGGCCATGGGCCTTGCTCTGGATTCCCTCAGTCCCACCACAGATACGCTGGAGCGGGATACGGTGATCTTCCCGCAGTTTAACCGGGAGCGCTGCATCGGCTGTGGGCGTTGCCAAATCTCTTGTGCGGACGGCGGGCATCAGGCCATCCGACTGGACGAAAGCCGACATCCCAAGCTGAACGGAAAGCAATGTGTGGGCTGTCATCTGTGCGTGCTGGTGTGCCCCCAGCGGGCCATTATCCCCGGTATTAAACGGATTCATCGTAATCAATAAAAGGAGAGAAGCAAGATGAAAAAGATGATCGGGCTATTTCTTCTGGTATTCGTTCTGATCTGCGGCTCTGCTCTGGCGGAGGATGGCCTGTACGCCTCCATCCAGCAAACGGTGCAATCTCCGGAATGGGTCAAGGCGCTGCCCGCCGCTCAGGATGAAAACGTAAAGCAGCTTTTCATCGTGGCCGGGTTCAGCATGGACAGCACCGCCGCCAGCATTTCCCTGCATCAGCGGGACGAAAATGGGGTATGGCAGCGCGTCCTTTCCACGCCGGGCTTCGTGGGCAAAAACGGCCTGTGCCTGGACGCCGATCACGTCGAAGGCTGCGCTCAAACGCCCATTGGTACCTATCATTTCACCGCTGCCTTTGGGATCGCGGAAGACCCCGGATGCCAGATGCCCTATCTTCAGGTGGACGACGATATCTACTGGTCCGGTGATTTTGACCGTTTTTACAACGAAATGGTTCGTCTCAGCCAGGTGCCCGAGCTGAATTTGGAAAACAGCGAGCATATCGTGGAGTATGAATACCAGTATCAGTATTGCCTGAACATCAGCTTCAACGAGGAGGGCACGCCAGGCCGGGGTTCCGCCATCTTCCTGCATTGCCTGGGGCCGGAAAAGCCCTGGACAGGCGGATGCGTAGCCATCCCGGAAAACATCATGAAGCAGGTGCTACAGCGGGTGCAGTCGGATTGCGTTGTGGTGATCGACACCATGGAAAATCTGAACGTTAGCTTTTGATCAAGGAGAGGGAGTGTAAACATGAATTGGATTCTTTTCGGTTTGGTAGCTGCCGCTATCATCGGTGGCATTGTATACAGTGTTATGAAAACGAACAAGATAAAGCGGGATGGAATCGAAGCAGACGCCTATGTTGCCCGGGTCGATGTGGAAGAATCCACTGATAGCGATGGGATGACCAGCACGACAGAAAAGGTTTTTGTAAGGTATACCGGGCAAGATGGAAAAACGGTCGAAGCACGGCAGGCGAATCCCAGGGAGGGGCTTGTCATGGGTGATCGGATCAAGATAAAGTACCTACCCGAGAAACAGAAATATGTGGTGATGGTGGATTGACCGCATCATCTATCAAGGCAAGGAGGAAAATATGTTTTCGCTCAAAGGAATTCCGGTAAAAATCATTGCGGCG
>JAFUGB010000284.1 GCA_017469605.1 Clostridia bacterium | reverse complement strand
TTTCATCCCTTGCATCCCGCCGGGCGAACCGGCTTAAAAGAAATAACTAACAATTTGCGCCTGTAACTTGAATATCGCAAAGAGAGCTTCCGGGCATCAGGAAAGCAGGGCGATTTGCGATAAAACAAGTTCACTTGTTTTTCTGCAAATTGCCCTGCTTTCTCCTGTGCGCAAAGCGCACAGGTTGCACGGCTTTGCCGTGCTGCCCGGAAGCGGATCGCTGCGTTACCGTTCCTCTTTGCGATTGTTGCTTTTACGGCTACAAACACAGCCCTTTCTGGTTCTCTTTCGGGCTCCGAAAGAGAACGCCCCGTTCGTAACCCTTTCCTGTCAAATTTGTGTTTTCAGATGGATTGTTTTATCGCAAATTGCCCTGCTTTCCTGATGTCCGGAAGCTCGCATTGCTTTGCCTTTACATCCATGTGCTTCAGGGCGATTTCCCCAATGGGCTTTCCGTTCCCCATCATCAGAAAAGCCATACGGTCTTCCTGGGATTGAAGCCTGTCATAATATGCGTCTACCTTCCCGGGAGAGCAGGTATACGCTTGAAATTTGTTTATATCCATAAAGATATCGGCATCCATCACGAAACCGCTGTAATATTCGTGCAGGAGCGCCCTGCCAATCGGCTGAAGGGAAATCTTATTCATTCTCCGACATCACCTTCCCAATAATCTCAGTTTCAAGCCTTGCTTTTTGCTGCTTTCATTGGTATGCTTAAAGCACTCTCTGGGAAAGCGGGTAACACCATGAAATATATGCACTTCAAGGCGTCTTGCTCCTATGCCGCGCTGGCGGAAATGATGGATGCAAATGGGATTCATACAGAAGACTATAAGATAGCACTTGAAATGAAGCTGCCGTGGCTGTTTGCAAAAGAAGGCGCGTCCTATATTGCAGGCCCCATGCTGCAGGGCGCAAAATGGTTTAACTTATGGCTGATTCCGCATGGCTATATAATGTCGGAGATTTTGCTTACAAGCGACAATCTGTGTCAGTATTTACAGGTTCACAACCCAGCCATGCTGGGGATTCATACTCCGCATGGAAAGCACGCTGTTGTATTTGAAGAATACGATGGACGCTACCGTTTCTTCAATCCAACGCATGAGGGAAGCGGCGAATCACCTGACCTCATTCTCGGTGAAAGCGAGCTGCTTCCTATGGTTGACCAGACTATAGTGGTGGGCGAGGTGCACACCACCGAACCCAAATCGCAGGACATAGCGCCATATCTGATCGATTCTGTCTCAGTAATACGCAATAATTGCGACGAAATAAAAGCCTTTGCTGAAACAAAACATGATCCGGATGAATACCTGCCCGTGATGGACACGCTCTTCCGCCCCTTGCTTCTTGATGGTATTTCCATGCTGGGGCTTGCGGGCGAAACTGAACTGGCGCATGATTTTTCTTTACTGCAACGGGATTTTATGATTTTCATGCGCGGTTCACGCACAGGTGTGATGGGCCAAACTGTCTCTTTGGACAGACTGCGCTGCCTATCGGAGAAATATATACGGTTGATAGAGAAGCAATTATAACATCAGCGGCGGGGATTGCTCCCCGCCGCGCTGTTAACGTATGTGTAGATCAGATTGTGACGCACGGCGCCATTGCCGCCGTCATGTGCCCGCGGTGGCAGGCACGGCAATGATATAGCCTTCTTCGGTCCTGGGGCCGTCGGGCATATCGCCCAGGGCGGCCTTCATGGATACGATGGCCACCTCCAGCATGCTTTCGTCGGGATCGGCCGTGGTGAGCAGCTGCAGCGCCATGCCGGGCTTGCGCAGGGTGTTGCACACCTTGCCGTCGTTATGGGCCAGGCCCTTGAGCGTTTCATAGCTGATGCCGGCCACGCAGGGCAGCAGCAGGATGCGGCTGAGGATGCGCACAAAATAGTGGGCGCCCAGGTCAAAGCCCGTCAGCTGCAGGATGAGCACGTCCACAACGGAGTAGAACAGGATGGACAGGATAAAGGTGATCAGCAGAAAGCTGGTGCCGCAGCGGGGGTGCAGGCGGCTGAAGCGCTTGGCGTTTTCGGGGGTCAGGTCGATGCCGGCCTCGTGGTTGTATACCGTTTTATGCTCGGCGCCGTGGTAGCGGAACACGCGCATCATATCGGGCACCCGGCGCACGGCGATCATATAGCCCACCAGGATCAGCGTGCGCACCAGGCCGCTGGCCAGGTTTTTGAGCAGCAGCATGCCGCCGGTGGCGCTGGCGGGGAACAGCTTAATGATCAGGTTGGGCAAAAGCACAAACAGGCCCACGGACATGATGAGCGCCAGCGCGATGGCCAGGCCCATGACCACCTTATCCACGCCCTTGCCCAGCTTTTTGGCCAGCCAGATTTCAAATTTGGTGGGCTCTTCCTCTTCCTGGCCGCCCATCTTGGCGCTCTCCTCCAGCGTTTTCATGCCGGTGCCCAGCATGGTGACCATGCTCACCGCGCCGCGGATGAAGGGCAGGCCCATCCATTTATGCTTTTTGGCCGGGGAAATATAGGGATCGCGCTTGACCACGATGCTGCCGTCGGGGCGGCGCACTGCCAGGGCCACATATTCGGGCGAACGCATCATGACGCCTTCCAGTACCGCCTGGCCGCCGATATCTACCTTTTTATCTGCCATAAAAAATGTATCCTTTCCGGAAAAAATCCTTTTTCAAATGCTATTATACACGCTTTTGCATAGACAGGCAAATGAAAATTGGATGAGAAGAACATGAGCGCGGCATAACAAAAAAACAACAAACGGAGGCCGGTTCCCCGTCCTCCGTTTATGATTTGCATTACTTGTTCAGCAGATCGCCGTAGCGCTTCTTGAACTTGTCCACGCGGCCGCCGGTATCCACCAGCTTCTGCTTGCCGGTGTAGAACGGGTGGCACTTGGAGCAGATTTCAACCTTCAGCTCCTTCTTGGTGGAGCCGGTGGTGAACGTTTCACCGCATACGCAGCGAACGACTGCCTCACCGTACTTGGGATGGATGCCTTCCTTCATTGCTTTTCACCTCTTCTGCGCATGCTTCATCGGATTCATGGCGCGCAACCATGAGCCGCGTCTGTTAGTATAGCATATCCGTTCCGGTTTTGCAAGGGTAAAATACGCGGCATATGCGGTGCGCGAATTGAAAAAACTTGAGGAAAAATTTGCAGCCGGGCGAAAAGTGAATTCATTTTGTACAGTCTGTTGCGCGCCGGGCGATTTTATGGTACAATCAGGCTGACCGAAATCAAATACATACGCCAAGGAGATGTCGCCATGAACATATTGTTTGCTGCCAGCGAATGCGTTCCTTTCATCAAGACCGGCGGCCTGGCCGACGTGGTGGGCGCGCTGGCGCCTGTGCTGGCCCGCAAGGGCCATGACGTGCGCGTGATCTTGCCTAAGTACGCCATGATCCCCGAAAAATACCGCTCCCAGCTGACCCATGTGTGCGATTTTTACGTACAGATGGGCTGGCGCAGCCAGTTCTGCGGCATTGAGGAGCTGCGCCAGGACGGCGTGATCTTCTACTTTGTGGATAATGAGTATTATTTCTACCGCAACTATATTTACGGCATGGGCGGCGATGAATACGAGCGATTTGGATTCTTCTGCCGCGCGGTGTTGGAGGCGCTGCCCCGGATCGGCTTCCATCCCGATATCCTGCACGCCCACGACTGGCAGAGCGGCATGATCCCCGCGCTGATGCGCATTCAGTACGGCTGGGATCAGTTCTACCGGTCCATGCGCTCGGTGTACACCATCCATAATTTGCAGTACCAAGGCGTGTTTGGTGTGGAGGATGTCAAGGATGTGCTGAACCTGGATCCCGAGTATTTCACCGACGATAAGCTGGAATGCTACGGCTGCGCCAACTTCATGAAGGCCGGCCTGGTATACGCCGATGAAATCACCACCGTGAGCCCCAGCTATGCCGAGGAAATCACCACGGCCTATTACGGCGAACGGCTGGACGGCCTGCTCCGGGCCAAGCGCAATCACCTGTCCGGCGTGCTCAACGGCATTGATATTGCGTATTGGAATCCGGCGGCCGATCCGCAGATCGCCGTCAATTATACCGCCGATGATATGGAAGGCCGCAGGGAGTGCAAGCGCGACCTGCAGCGTTACCTGGGCCTGGATGAGGATCCGGATGCCGCCATCATTGGCATGGTGGGCCGCCTGAGCAGCCAGAAGGGCCTGGATCTGGTGGATCATGTGATCGGGCAGATCATGGACGAGCATGTGCAGATGGTGGTGCTGGGCATGGGCGAAAGCCGTTATGTGAACCTGTTCAGCTGGGCGGAGCAGCAGTATCCCGGCCGGGTGGCCGCCCGCTTCCAGATGGATGAGGGGCTGGCGCACCGCATTTATGCCGGCGCCGATATGTTCCTGATGCCCAGCCAGTTTGAGCCCTGCGGCCTGAGCCAGATGATCGCCCTGCGGTATGGCTGCGTGCCCATCGTGCGCGAAACCGGCGGCCTGCGGGATACCGTGCTGAGCTACAACCACTATAACAACGCCGGCAACGGCTTCTCCTTCTTCAATTATAATGCCCATGATATGTTGTTTGTGATCCGGCGCGCCCTGCGCTATTATTGGGAGCACAAGGATATCTGGTGGCAGCTGCAGCAGCGCGGCATGCGGGGCGATTACAGCTGGGATATTTCGGCGGATACCTACGTTGCGCTGTATGAGAGCATGCTCCGGGAGCCTGCGGCCGAGACCCCCGCCGCCGAGATCCCCGCTGCCGCGGAGGAAGCGCCGGCTAAAAAGCCCGCCAGGAAGCCCGCGGCCAGGAAGACCGCGGCAAAAAAGGATGAAGCGCCCGCGGAGAAAAAGCCCGCCGCTCCCCGCAAGCGCGCGGCCAGGAAGACCGAAGGATAATTGAACCAGAAAACGCGGGCCGGCCAGCGCCGGCTCCCGAAGAAAATGAAGAATCATTTTCTTCGGATTGCAAATTTTACTGTGATGCTTCGCATCACGGCCGTAAAATTT
>JAFUGB010000283.1 GCA_017469605.1 Clostridia bacterium | reverse complement strand
GCGGGCAATCACGGTGCCGGGCGCCAGGACGCAGGGGTACTTGCCCAACCGCAGCGTGCCGCCCTTGTTGATTTCGTCGTTCTGGCCCGGCATGAAGTCGATGACCCGGAAGGGACTGTTTTCATCAAATTCCCGGGAATTGGCGTTTTCCATGCCTGCCGCGTGCCGCGCATATTCGATCACGGCAATCTGCATGCCCAGGCAGATGCCAAAATAGGGGATATGCTTTTCCCGGGCATAGCAGGCGGTGAGGATCATGCCCTCAATGCCCCGGCCGCCAAAGCCCCCGGGCACAATGATGCCATCCAGCGGGGAAAGCAGCGCGTCCGTTTGATCGGCTGTCAGTCCCTCGGAATCGATCCAGGCAATCTCCACCCGGGCATCCAGGGCGTAGCCCGCGTGGCGCAGGGCCTCGGCCACCGAAAGATAAGCGTCGTGCAGCTGCACATACTTGCCCACCAGGCCAATGCGCACCGTCCGGCGCTGGTGCCGGATGCGTTCCACCAGGCGCTTCCATTCGTCCAGGTCAGCCATGGGGGCGTCAATGCCCAGCTCCCGGCATACGATGCCGGATAAATTGGCTTTTTCCAGCATCAGCGGCGCTTCGTACAGGATGGGCAGCGTCAGGTTTTCGATCACGCAGTCCGGTTTTACGTTGCAGAAATGGGCGATTTTGGTAAAAATGCTTTCATCGGTGATCTTTTCATCCACCCGCAGCACAATGATGTTTGGGCTGATGCCCATGCCCTGCAGTTCCTTGACGGAATGCTGGGTGGGCTTGGACTTGTGCTCGCCGCTGGCCTTCAGGTAGGGCACCAGCGTTACATGGATATACAGGGCGTTTTCCCTGCCCACCTCCAAGCCCACCTGGCGGATGGCTTCAATAAAGGGCTGGCTTTCAATATCGCCAATGGTGCCGCCGATCTCGGTGATCACCACATCGGCGCCGCCCTTTTTGCCTACATTATAAATAAAGCGTTTGATTTCGTCGGTGATATGGGGGATGGTCTGCACCGTGGAGCCCAGGTAGCCGCCCTCGCGTTCACGCCTTATCACGTTGGAATATACCTTGCCGGTGGTCAGGTTGGAGTATTTGTTCAGGTCCTCGTCAATGAACCGCTCATAATGCCCCAGGTCCAGGTCGGTTTCGGCGCCGTCTTCGGTCACGTATACTTCGCCGTGCTGGTACGGGCTCATGGTGCCCGGATCCACATTGATATAGGGGTCCAGCATCTGGGCGGCCACCTTCAGACCCCGGGCCTTCAGCAGCCGGCCCAGGGAGGCTGCCGTGATACCCTTGCCCAGCCCGCTGACCACGCCGCCGGTGACGAATATATACTTTGCCATGCCGCCTTCTCCTCCGTTTATCCATAAAAAAGAGGGCAAGAAAACCGTATGAACGGCGTCCTTGCCTCACATGCATATCTTATCACCGAAAAAAAACGGTGTCAATAGCCCAGCTGTTTTCCTGCTGTATTCCCGCTGGCATACGATACAGCAGGCGGCTGGTATTCATTCGTCACAGCAATACGGGCGCTCTCCGCCCGGCCGGCGCTGGCCATCAGGAAAAAGCCAAGAACCAGAAAGCAGATCATGGTGCCCAGGGTGCTTCTCATCATTGTATCCTCGGTAATCACAGGGTAAGCGGCGCCGCCCGGCGCGCTTTCATCCATAAAACGCGGCAGGTGCCTTTTTTCTTCCCATATGCTTTAAAAAATTTTTTCGGGAATGATAAGGCCGCCGTTGCGCGGCTTTGCGGCCTGTGGTATGCTTATGGGCGAAGGGAGCGCGTATGAAAAATGAGATTGTTTGATTCCCATTGCCATTTGGATGATGAAAGGTTTGATGAAGATCGGGCGGAAACCATTGCCCGCACCCGGGCGGGCGGCGTGGGCCGCTGCGTATGTGTGGGCAGCGACCTGCCCTCCTCCCGCCGGTGCATCGCCCTGGCCGAAGCCCATGATTTTATTTATGCCGCGGCGGGCGTGCATCCCCATGAGGCCAAGGACGCCCCGGCTGATTATCTGGATCAGCTCAAGGAAATGCTGAGCCATCCCCGGGTGGTGGCGCTGGGGGAGATCGGGCTGGATTATTATTATGATTTTTCACCCCGGGATATACAAAAGCGGGTCATGAACGAGCAGATCGACCTGGCGCTGGAAACCGATATGCCGGTGATCTTTCATATCCGGGATGCCCACGGCGATATGTTTGACCTGCTCCGCGCCCGGGGAAGCCGCCTGCCTGCCGCTGTGATCCATTGCTGCTCGGCCAGCGCGGAAATGGTGCGCGAATACCTGAAAATGGGCTTTTATATTTCCTTTGGCGGGCCCATTACCTTTAAAAACGCCGCCACGCCCATTGAGGCGTCCAGGGCCGTGCCCCTGGATCGGCTGCTGATTGAGACCGATAGCCCTTACCTGGCGCCTGTGCCCCTGCGCGGGCGGCGAAATGAACCCGCCAATGTGCGCTACGTGCTGGAAAAGCAGGCCGAGATTCACGGCGTGGATCCCGAAACGCTGGCCGATATGACCTTCCGCAACGCCTGCGCCCTGTACCGTATTCCGGTCTAATTGCATAGGATGGAGCATAAGCTATTCATGCAAGGAGGGGACGCGGATGCGCTGCGAGCCGGAAAACCGTGTCTATAAGGTCAGCTACCCGGCCAAGGGGAGCGTGCTTGCCCGGATCGTAGGCATATTGCTGATCGCGGCGGGCATTCTGCTGATCGTTTTGTGCGTGCCGCTGTGGGCCTGGATGGCCCTGATTGCCACCGCGCTGATTGGTGTAGGGGTGCTGCTGCTTCAGAAATAACAGGAGGTGCGTTATGGCGGTCAGGGTGGTTTGCATGAAGCTGCCAAGGGGTATCAGACAGGTGGTGCGCCTGTTTGTCAAAAAGGAAAAGCGGAGCTGAGGGGCTGCTAAATTAAAAACAAAGAAACGGGAAACGGTATAGCGCAAATGGCTATGCCGTTTCCTGCTGTTTCAGGACCTGCAGCAGGGCCTCCGACATAGTCTTTGGATTCTGTTGCTCCTGTTCGCAATCATGGTACATCTTGATAAAGCGTCCATCGGTCAGCTTTTCCGAAGCATGATCTTCATAAAGATGGGGAAATGAGATTGTCGATCCCACCGATCCTGTATGGTCAGTATGCCACGGATAGAAACCGGTGCACATACTTTATGCTTCTTCATCGCCCACCCCAATGGCGGTTTTTCTTCTGAGACCTGATGCGAAGATAGCTTTATTAACACTTTTGTGTTACAATAAAAATATTAGGGGCAATTCCCTGTTTACAAGGAGAATGCGGATGATTACAATCAAACCCACCATTACCGACATAAAAGAGGATCAACGCGGCCAATTACCCCAAAATGCTGTTAAACTAAATACACCGAGTTCGATTGATGAAATGACAAAAAAGGCAG
>JAFUGB010000282.1 GCA_017469605.1 Clostridia bacterium | reverse complement strand
TCGCATGTATCTGGATCTGGGCTTTCATGTGATCCTGTACGATTTGCGGGGCCATGGCGAAAACGCGGTGACCTTCTGCACCTATTCCATCCGGGAGAGCAGGGATTTGGACCTGCTGATCCGGGACAGCCGCGCCCGGTATCCTGAAGCGTCGCTGTTTGGCATCCACGGCGAATCACTGGGCAGCGCCACATCGGTGGCCTGTCTCAAATATAAGCCGCCCATCGATTTTGTGGTGGCGGACTGCGGCTTCAGCGAGATCACCAGCGTGATGCAATCGGGCCTGCGCGGCATGCATTTGCCGCCGTTCCTGGTGCATGTGGCATCCTTCTGCGCCAAGCTCCGGTATGGCTATTATTTCCATGAAATGCGTCCCATCGACAGCCTGGCGGACAATCAAGTTCCCATCCTGTTCATCCATGGCGAAGAGGACGATTTCATTCTGCCCGCCCATAGCCGGGCCATGCAGCAGGCCACCCGGGGCGAAAGCGAGCTGCATCTGATCCCCGGCGCGGGACACGCGGCGTCGGTGCTCACCGCGCCGGAGGATTACAAGCGGTATGTTTCGGACTTCCTCAAGGCCGTGATCCGGAAATAAAGCCCTGGCGCGCCACGGGACGCGCGTTAAACATGCCCCGGCCTTTTTGGCCATTATAGCGGTTTATTCCTATTTGCAAACGCGGGTTTTAAGATATAATCCAATATAAAAGCACGCGAGAGGAGTTCTGTCCCCATGTTTCAGCTGCTGCTGGTGATCATCTATGTTTCCTTTATCAGCCTGGGCCTGCCCGATTCCCTGCTGGGAGCGGCCTGGCCCACCATGTATCCGGAGATGGGCGTGCCGGTTTCCTATGCCGGCGTTATTTCCATGATCATCGCGCTGGGTACGGTGGTTTCCAGCCTGCAAAGCGACAGGCTGACGCTCAGGCTGGGTACCGGCAAGGTAACGGCCATCAGCGTGGCCATGACGGCGGCGGCGCTGTTTGGCTTTTCCATCAGCCATTCCTTCTGGATGCTTTGCCTGTGGGCGATTCCTTACGGGCTGGGGGCGGGCAGCGTGGATGCTTCGCTCAATAACTATGTGGCCCTGCATTATGAGAGCAGGCATATGAGCTGGCTGCATTGCATGTGGGGCATAGGCGCCTCCCTGGGACCTTATATCATGGGCTTCGCCCTGACGCGCGGCATGCGCTGGAACAGCGGGTATCGGATCATCTCCATGCTGCAAATCGCGTTGACCGCGGTGCTGGTATTCAGCCTTCCCTTGTGGAAAAAACGCGCGCAGGCCCGGGACGAAGTGGCCGATCAGGCGCACAAGGCCATGTCATTAAGGGAAATTCTCCGCATCCCCGGCGTAAAAGAAGTAATGCTTTGCTTTTTCTGCTATTGCAGCGTGGAACAGACTGCCGGACTCTGGGCCAGCAGCTATTTGACGCTGTACAAGGGCGTTCCGGCGGAAACCGCCGCGTCCTTTGCCAGCATGTTTTTCCTGGGCATTACGGCGGGCAGGGCGCTGAGCGGGTTTATCACCATGAAGCTGGAGGATAAGCAGATGGTCCGCCTGGGGCTGGGGATCATTTTGCTGGGCGCTGTGGTCATGCTGCTGCCGTTGGGCAGGACGGTTTCCCTGGCGGGGCTGATCCTCATCGGCCTGGGCTGCGCGCCGGTGTACCCTTGCCTGATCCATTCCACACCGGCCCATTTTGGCCCCGATAAATCCCAGGCCATCATCGGCGTACAGATGGCCAGCGCTTATGTGGGCACCTGCCTTATGCCGCCGCTGTTTGGCCTGATCGCCGGACATGTCAGCGTTGCCCTGCTGCCGGTTTACCTGCTGCTGTTTCTGGCGCTGATGGCCTGGATGCATGGGCGGCTGGTTCAAAAAACAAACGGGTAACCTCAAAGCCCGCGCTGTTCTGACGCGAATCGCGGATCGGCCTGCCGTACGGCATACCTTGCGGAAAGCGTTCGGAATGCGCTGCGTACATCTTCCGGAATATCCACATGGACGATGTAGCCCTTCCCCTTGGGACCGTAGCCGTTTTCGTCGTCGGTGAGCCGGGAGATTTCCCCCAGCAAAAGCTCAATATAGCGGGACAGCTCCCACATGCCGTTGATTTGGGCGGCGTACTGCAGGCCGTTTTCGGTTTCCACAACTTCGGCCTGATAGGCCGCATAATGAATGATGGTCATATCCGGCCTGTATCTGCGCAGGACCGCGCCCATCCGGCGCTGCATGGTGCTGTCCTGGCACAGGATGACGCTGCCGCAGGCGATTTTTTGCCTTTCCATCAGCGCCAGCAGGAAGGTGATGTTATTCCCGCAATTGGTGGATTCGGTTTCAAGATAATCGGCGGATAAGCCATATTTGCGCTGCAAATAGCAGTTGAACAGCGCGGCTTCCGGCATCGCGTCGGTTTGCAAATCCGGAAAAAGCGCATGCATTTTTTGACGGAGCACCGGCGTGGTGTGGCCCGCGCCGCCCACGATGATATACTTTTTTGCCATGCCCTGTCGGATCGCCTGGGCCAGGATGTCGCCGCCCGCCAGGATGGCGCCGCCAAAGAGGACCATGGCGTCGGCTTGGCGGATATTGTATTGATCCTCAAGCGCCGGCGGGGTAAGCGCCCGCAAATCGCGCATCCCACAGAAATTTCCCAGCACATTGACGGCATCGGCCAGTTCCATGGCGTTTTCTTCCTTTCCTTTTATGGTCACCGGGGATCATATTCCCGGTGAATCTCCTCCCAGGAGGGCATCTGTTGCTTGAGCGCCTGCCAGCGGGGCATGGGAACGGGCGCGCCCCGGTCCAGCAGCGCTGTAAAGTCCTTGTCCAGCATTTCAAGCTCCGCTACGGCATGACGGCAATGGGCGCAGGCGATCAGATCGCCAATGGAGGATTTGGCCATGATAAAATAGAGGAGCCGCATCAGGAACCTGCGGATACCGGGCCGGAAGAACATATCGTCCTTCTCCGGAAGGATGGGGATGTTCTGGCTTTTCAGCACATCATAGGCCTCGGCTGGGGCGGTCAGCATGAGCTTGCGCTGCTTGGCCGTGGAGCGCCGAAGATCGCCGCCGCAGATGTAGGCAAGATAGGCAATGGGCATGATTGCCGCGGGATGGCAGAACAGATAGGCTTCCATATCCCGCTGCCAGCGCATTTTATAGCCGGTTCCCCTGAACATTTCTGTAAGCCGCGCCTGCGCGTCCCGGGAGGGAAGGGCGTGCAGGCCACCAATATCCAGACCGGATTTGCCAAACCGCTCCACCACCGCGTGATCGGCAAAGCGCTGGCCGCCGGTCACCTGAAAGGCAAAAAGGATTTCCTTGGGGGCGGCGGACAGGGCAAGGAGCTCTTCCCGCATGGCGGCAGCCCGCATGTTGTTGCCCACCATGATAAGCAAATCGGTAT
>JAFUGB010000281.1 GCA_017469605.1 Clostridia bacterium | reverse complement strand
CCCGTCACCTTCTTCCACAAAAGCATGAAGCGCGTGCGCGAGCTTGGCGCCCAGGGCATGTTCCATGACCAGCAGATGAATCCGGTGTCCTTTGACGGCATGAGCACATCCGCCGTGCGCAAGTGGGTGGAATCGGGCGATGTGCTGTTCAAGGAGGATGAAATCATCAACCTGCGGGACAAAACGCCGCTGCAGATCCGCGAATTGGGCGTGCGGTTGTCCTTTGTGCCGGAGGACCGGCTGGGCATGGGCCTGGTGGGCAGCATGGGCATTACTGACAACATGATGCTGCGCAGCTATCGCAAGGGCCCGGCGGGCTTTCTGGACAGAAAAAAGCCCCGCGCCCTGGCCGACCAGATCATCCATGAGCTGGAGGTGTCCACTCCCGGTCTCAATACGCCTGTGCGCCGCCTTTCGGGCGGCAACGTGCAGAAGGTGCTGGTGGGCCGCGAGATCGCCTTTGCCCCCAAGGTGCTGATGGCCGCCTATCCTGTGCGCGGCCTGGATATCAACAGCTCCTACACCATCTACCACCTGCTGAACAAGCAAAAGGAAAGCGGGGTAGCCGTGATCTTTGTGGGTGAGGATTTGGACGTGCTGCTGGCGCTGTGTGACCGCATTCTGGTCATCAACTCCGGCGCTGTGACCGGTATCGTGGATGCCCGCAGCACCACCAAGGAAGAAATCGGCCTGCTGATGACCAAAACCGATCATATTCGAAAGGAGGAAGCCTGATGGCACATGCATCTGAAGCCCGGGAACCGCTGCTTCACCTGAGCAAGCGGCCGCCCATCCATCCCGTCAAGGCCTGGCTGATCCGCCTGGCCGCGCTGGCGCTGGGCCTGCTGGTATGCGGGCTGGCAGCCTTCCTGCTGATCGATAAGCTGAAAAGCAACCCCGAGCGCATCGGCGCATTCTATTATACCTTTATCAAGGGCTCCTTCTCCACCTCCCGGAAGCTTTGGAAATTCCTGAAAAACCTGTCCATCCTGCTGTGCATTGCCCTGGCGCTGACCCCCTCCTTCCGCATGCGGTTCTGGAACACCGGGGCGGAGGGACAGACGCTGGTGGGCGTGCTGGGCTGCATTGCCGTAGACTTTTACCTGGGCGGGAAAATCCCCGAATGGCTGCTGCTGATCCTGATGCTGATCGCCGCGCTGGCCAGCAGCGCTGTCTGGGCGCTGATCCCCGCCCTGTTCAAGGCGCGCTGGAACACCAATGAAACGCTGTTCACCCTGATGATGAACTATGTAGCCACCTTCCTGGTATCCTATTTCCTGGTGATCTGGGTTTCCAACGGTTCTTCCTCCCTGCCCAAGCTGAAAACCGGCAAGCTGCCCACCGTGGGCAACGATTATCTGCTGATCATCCTGATTGTCCTGCTGCTGGCCATTGGGCTGTATATTTACCTGAACTACTCCAAGCACGGATATGAGATCAGCGTGGTGGGCGAAAGCGTGCGCACCGCCCAGTACGTGGGCATCAACGTAAAAAAGGTGATCATCCGCACCATGGGCTTGAACGGCCTGCTGTGCGGCCTGGCGGGCTACCTGATCGGCGCGGGCCTGGACCAGAGCGTAACCATCAACTCGGTGGGCGGCCAGGGCTTTACCGCCATCATGGTGGCCTGGCTGGCCGGTTTTAATCCGCTGGTGATGATCATCACCGCCGGGCTGATCCAGCTGCTCAACCAGGGCGCGGCCCAGATCAGCCAGGATTTCAACGTTTCCGGCGCCTTCCCCGATGTAATCGTGGGCATTATCCTGTTCTTCATCATCGGCTGCGAGTTTTTTATCAATTACCAGATCCATTTCCGCGGCAAGGCCGCCCAGGAAAGGGGAATTGCCAAATGAACGTCTGGCTCAATTTTCTCATTGACTCCCTGGCCTTCGGCGCCACCTTCATCTATGGCTCCACAGGCGAAATCCTCACCGAAAAGGCCGGCCACCTGAACCTGGGCATCCCAGGCATCATGTGCATGGGCGGCGCGGGCGGCTGCCTGATGCTGAACCTTATCGGCAAATCGGGCTTGCCGGCCTTCCTGATCGTGCTCCTGGGCATCCTTTCCGCGCTGCTGATGTCCATGCTGATGGGGCTGTTGTATTCCTTCCTGTGCGTCACGCTGCGCGCCAACCAGAATGTGACCGGCCTTGCGCTGACCACCTTCGGCGTGGGGCTCATGAAAGTAATCATGAGCAGAATGGACGCCACAATATACCTGGTGGGCCCCAAAATGCTGTACCGCTGGCCCTTCGCCGGCAGGCAGGACAGCCTGCAGTGCCTGGGCGTGATGTTCTTTATGGCCATCCTCATCGCGCTGCTGTCAAGCTATGTGCTGTTTCGCACCAAGGTGGGCCTGCATCTGCGCGCCGTGGGCGAAAACCCGGCTACCGCCGACGCCGTGGGCATCAACGTGACCCGCTACAAGTATCTGGCCACCTGCATCGGCAGCGGCATCGCTGGCCTGGGCGGCTTCTACTACATCATTGACTATATGGCCTCCCAGGAAGCCTACCTGAGCCTGGAAGCCTTTGGCTGGCTGAGCATTGCCCTGGTGATTTTTGCGCTGTGGCGGCCCCATCTGACCATCATCGGCTCCACGGTGTTCGGCTTCCTGTTCTCGGCCTCAAGCTTTATTACCAACATCAGCTGGATCCATGTGACCATGGCCATGAAGCCCATTTTGAAAATGCTGCCCTATGTGGTCACCGTGATCGTGCTGGTGATCTCCAGCATCCGCAACAAGCGCGAAAACCAGCCCCCGCAGAGCTTGGGCCTGCCCTATTTCCGTGAAGAGCGCTGACGCCGATCCGGCGATGCCGGGATCGGCGGCGAACAAATAACCTGCGCCCGAAGCTTGTTATCGCCAAGAGAGCTGCAGGGCATCAGAAAAGCAGGCGGCCGGCCGCCTGCTTTTCTTTGTGCGGCTTTGCCGCGTATCAAAATCCCCCAATGATGTTGGCATCCAGCCGGCGGATGATTTCGGCCGCCAGCCGCACGCCGTCCTGAAAATCGCCCAGAGAGGCGATGCTGTAATGGCTGTGGATATAGCGCACGGGCAGGCCAACCACGATGCAAGGAACGCCCAGATTGCGCAGGCTGTCCTCCGCCAGCGCCGCGTCCGCGGGCGCGTACCGATGTGCGACGGCCACCACGGCATCCTCAAAGCCCGAAGGCCCGTTGGCGTTGGAAAAATCGGCAATCATCTGCAAATAATCCATGGCATGTTCCTCCTTATTTTCAGGCAGCGGTGCCCGAGCAGTTTGCTGTATATTATGTCCTACCCAAAAAAACATTTTTTCAATCGTCTGAATTTTTCTTGACTCTCACGTTTTGTCATGGTGTATGCTGTTGCTGAAAGGGGATGAGAACCATGATGACTGTACGGCAGGTCAGTGACAAAACGGGCGTCAGCATCCGGACGCTGCATCATTATGACAGCATCGGGCTGCTGCGGCCCTCGGCGGTGAGCGAGGCCGGGTACAGGCTCTATGACGAAGAGGCGCTGGAGCGGCTGCAATGCATATTGATGTTCCGGGAGCTGCAATTTCCGCTGAAGGAGATCCGCCGGATCATGGACAGTCCGGACTTTGACAGGAACCGCGCGCTGGAGCAGCAGATCACGCTGTTGGAATTGCGCCGGGAGCACATTGACCATTTGATCACGCTGGCGCGGGGCGTATGGATGTTGGGAGTGAAATGTATGGATTTCAAAGCCTTTGATACCCGAAAAATCGATGAATACTCAGAGCAGGCCCGGAAAAGCTGGCGCGATACCCCGACCTGGCAGGAATATGAGCAAAAGCACAGCGGGCTGTCCGATGAACAGGAACAAGCAATTGCCGAAGGCCTGATGGCCGTGATCGGGGAATTTTCGCCCCTGCGGGATCAGCCTGCCGCTTCGCCCGCGGCTCAAGCCGCTGTAAAAAGGCTACAGGATTATATGACCGCCCATTATTATACCTGCACGGACCAGCTCCTGAAAGGCTTGGGAAAAATGTATGGAGGCGGCGGCAGCTTTACCGAAAACATCAACCAGGCCTGCGGCGATGGCACAGCCGAATTTGTCGCGGCCGCCATCGCCGCGTATACGGCATAATAATCCGCAGCCTTTTCCATAGCCGGTTTTACCAGAGACCGGCATATTTTCTTTTATACAGTTTTATGTTATAATAGCGTTGATTCATGATCCGGAAGGAGCAAGGCTATGTTTTCACGCTTGATGAACAGCTATTATTACGGCAAAAGCGGCAAGGGCGATTACCGCAAGGACGACCTGCCCAAGAACCGCTGGCAGCTTTTCTGGGAGATGCTGCGCATCCGCTTTTCCGCCCTGTGCAGGCTGAACCTGACCGTTTTCCTGGCCTGGGTGCCCACCATGATCGTCATGCTGATGCTGTTCAATTCTATTTTAACAGTATCCAGCATTGAAAGGGTAACCGACGAGGCCACAGGCACCGCTTATACCGCCCTGGTATACGCCGAGCAGGTGGATGAAAACGGCAGTGTGGTGGCGGCGGCCAATACCGCGCCCATGGACGGCGTGATCCAGACCACCCTGCTGCTGCTGATCCCCTGCATCCTGATCACCGGTCCGGTACAGGCGGGCATGGCCTATGTGACGCGCAACTGGGCGCGGGACGAGCACGCCTTCCCCTGGGCTGATTTCCGGGACGCCGTGAAGGAAAACTGGAAGCAGGCGCTGGGCGTATCGGCCATTACCGCCGTGCTGCCCTTTGTGGTTTTTATCTGCTATCGCTTTTACGGGCAGATGATGGGAAACAGCCTCATCTTCATGGTGCCGCAGATGCTCACGGTTTGCCTGGGGATCATATGGTACCTGGGTTTGGTGTTCATGTATCCGCTGATGGTCAGCTATAAGCTTACCTTCGGCCAGCTGATCAGAAACGGCCTGATGCTCGCGGTGGCCCGCCTGCCCATGACGGTGGGCGTCCGGCTGGTTACGCTGCTGCCCATGGCGATCGCCGTTTTCGTTATGCTGTTTACCTCGGGATGGGTGTACGCGCTGATGGCGCTGGCGGCGTATTATGTGGTCCTGGGCTTTGCTCTGGTGCGCTTTATCCACGCTTCCTTTACCAACGGCGTGTTTGACCGCTATATCAACAGCCGCATTGAAGGCGCGGCTGTTGGCCGCGGCCTGGCCAAGGAGGAGGATATGGACTTTACCGACGAGGACGAGCCCGACGATCTGACGGTATAAGTTATAACAAAATGCCTGCCCGCGCATACTGTGTGCGGAGGTGGGATGAATGTCTCAATGGGAAGACGAAAAAGCGCTGAAGTACCGCGCCGCCGCCCATCTGGGCCTGCTGGATAAGCTGCTGGCCGTGGGCTGGGCGGGACTGAGCACCCAGGAAACCGGCCGCATTGGCGGATTGGTGGGCGCCATGAAGCGCAGGCAGAGAAAGGAACAGTAAGCGTGTATACAGCCTTCGCGACGGTATATGACCGCCTGATGCAGAGCGTGGATTATGACGGCTGGGCCGCCTATTACGCCCAAATGCTCAAGCGCCGCGGCGTTGAAAGCGGCAGCGTGTGCGAATGCGCCTGCGGTACAGGCAGCCTTACCGTGCGGCTGCAAAGGCTGGGTTATGCCATGACCGGCGTGGACCTGAGCCAGGAAATGCTGTCGGTGGCGGCGGCAAAGGCCCGGGAAAACGGCGTGTTCATTCCCTTCGTTCTGCAGGATATGTGCCGACTG
>JAFUGB010000280.1 GCA_017469605.1 Clostridia bacterium | reverse complement strand
TTTGAAAGCTGGCTTTACACGCACGGAACACACTTCGCCTTTCCGCAATCCCTGCTGAAAATGATCCTGCCGGTGGGGTCCGGGCTGTTGGTTTCCCTCATGTTCAGGGCGGGAAAAGAGCATAAAAAGGAATGCCGGGAAACCCGGATTGACATTGACAGGAGATTCAAAAGGGCTTTGGCGGAATGGTAAAAGGAAAATTGCATCCATGAACTGGTTTAGGACGATTCCCGACGGCGCGGCGATGAGCGCGGTGTTAACAGTATAACCATTGGAAGGACACTCATGGAGGCGGCCATGAAAACAGTAAGAAAGACATCTATATTTCCGGCAAAGCGGGATGTGGTTTTCTTAAAGCTCCAGGAGCTTTCTACGCTCCAGTACATTGCCGCGCCCTATGCCACCTTTACGCCGGTGGACGCCGCCCAGCCCGCGGTTTGGACGGTGGGAAGCACCAGCGCTTACCGTTTTCGGCTATTTGGGTTCATTCCTTTCGGAACGCATACCATCCACATCGAGCGGTTTGACCGGGACGGCATCAGGAGCAGGGAAGGAAATGAACACGTCCCGACTTGGAATCACAAGATTTATTTGAAGGATCGGAACGGCCAGACGGAATACACGGATGAAGTGGACATAGAAGCCGGGTGGAAGACCGTTTTCATCTGGCTGTGGGCGAAAGCGTTCTATGCGCACCGGCAAAAGAAGTGGATCAGGCTATTGAAGGAGAAATGAAATGAACACCATTGGAATTGACAACAACCTGGATCGGGCAAGGATCAGGAAGCTGCTGGCCATCGGCCTGTTCGCTTCGATCCTCACAGGCATCGGGGATTTCCTGCTCGGTTACGCGGAGGAGATCCCCGCCACGACCATCGCCGCCAGCGTGATGTCCAGCGCGCCGAACCTGGCAGATTGGCAGATGGTCGCCGGCGGCCTGCTCGGCTTTGTGGGGATCTTTCTGGAGGGGCTGTCCTTCTTCGCCATCTACCGCCTGATGGCAGACGCGGCGCCGAAGTACGCGCATATTTTTCGGGCGGGGATCTTTGGCTATATCTGGCTGGCGCCGGTGGGCTGCCATATGAACGTAGGCGTCCTGAACCTGGCGTATAAGTATCTGTTCCAGGCGGATGAAGCCTTGGCGGCAAAGGCCGCGGACCTGCTCTTTTTCGGCTTCAGCCAGCCCGTCTATCTGCTTCTGATCATCTTCTGGCTGCCCATGATGCTCGTCCAGTTCATGGCCTTCGCGAAAGGCCTGACGCCGTATCCGAAAAAGGCTAAATGGTTCTGCGTGCCCCTCGGCGCGATCCCGGCCCTGATCCTCGCAGCGATCCTTGGGATGCACACTGCTATCGGAGCAGCCATCGGGACGACGTTCCTGAGCTTTGGAAACGCCTTTACCTTTGGCGGATTGCTGGCCGTCATGCCAGATCAGGACACCTTTGATCGATTCCAAAAAAACCATCAGGTCCGAAAGGAAGGCGTTTGACGCTTTCAATACTGCGCATTCCCGATAAAGCCCTAAGATAAATGGAGTGGATTGAACATGTTGACAACCGTATGGGTAGGTCTTGCCGGTGCGCTGCTGATGTTCGCCGGGGATATGCTGCTGTATTATACTCCAAAGGGTTTTTCTTACGGCCCGAAAAGCTCCAAAGAGGAAAAAATCCAGGGCATCATCGACGTGATGAAGCGCTTGCCTGCCAAGCGTATCATGGCAGCCGGGATGATAGGCCCCATCGCGGCCTTCCTGTACTGCGTGGGATTCTATCATATCGTTTTGATTTCCAATGAACAGTCGCACACGCTTGCCATGGCCGCCTTCCTGCTCTCCTGCTTCGGCATCATCACCGGGGGAGCGTACCACAGCCATTGCGTCTATCTGGGGCTGCTGGGCGACGACAAATACAGGAATGCGCTGAATATCGTTGCGAAGTATTTTCAAAAGCTGCCCCTGGTCTTATATGCCGGGGAGGGCGCGGGGTTCCTTCTGCTGATCTACCTGATCGCGGCAGGCCATACCATGCTGCCCCGGTGGATGTTCCTCGTCAGCCCGGGGATTCTGTTCCTGCTCAAGCCCGCGGTGGGAAGGCTGCCCAGAGCGATCCGCGTGATCGTTTCAGGCGGCTGGACGAATCTGATTTCGGTGATCTACTACGCTGCGGTGCTGGTCGTATTATCGATTTAAGCAAGAAGGCACGACGCAGCGGCCCAGCGCTCTTTCCTGATCAATTCTGTTCCTGGTTGATCAGCCATGTTCCAGCCATCATAATCACCAGGGCAACAAAGAAAGTGATCCCCGGGATCTCCCTGAATACAGCAAAAGACAGCAGCACCCCGACAAACGGAGCGATGGCATAATACGCGCTCGTTTTTGCCGCTCCAAGATCCCTCTGGGCATAGACATAGAAAAATATGCTCAGCCCATACGCCACAAAGCCAAGCAGCAGAATCAGGACAACATCCCGGATTTGGGGAAGGGATTCCCCCACGGCCAGCCCGATTGCAACGGAGCCAATACCGGAGCATAAGCCTTTTACAACGACGATCTCCAGCGGATCGCTGTGGGACAGGCAGCGGGTGCAGTTGTTTTCCAGTCCCCAGCATATACAGGCCAGAAGGACAAACAGCGAGCCGATGGAAAACTGAAAGCTGCCGGCGTCCTCCACGGAAAGAAGAATGCTTGAAATTGTGATCAGTCCAATCGCAGCCCACAGCCGCTTTCCGATTTTCTCCTTAAAAAACACCATCGCAATCATGGATGTAGCCACAATCTCAAAATTGTTCAGCAGCGACGCGTTTGCCGCCGCTGTTTTTTTCAGGCCGACCATCAGGAAAACCGGGGCGGCAATATCCAGGATGATCATTCCCAATGTATACGGAAGATCCTTCCTCCGCAGCCCGGTTTCTTTCCCGGCCAGGGCGGTATGTTTGCGAATCAGCCCCATGACGCACATTCCGATTCCCGCTCCCAGGTAGAGAAGCCCCGCCATTACGGTGGGCGGCACGTTTTGCAGCAGCAGCTTGGACAGGGGCGCATTGAGCGCGTAGAGCACAGCGGCAAGGACAGCGAAGAAAACAGCTTTTTTCATGCCCCGCCTCACCTCAAAAATTTTGCTATTGCTTCGTTGAACTGGTCCAGCGCCTCCCGGTCGCCATTCTCAATGGCATCCGCGATGCAGTGCGCCATATGATCCGCCAGGATGATCTTCCCGATACCGTTGATTGCCGATCTTACAGCCGCCAGCTGGATCAGCACATCGCCGCAATCACGGCCCTCCTCCACCATCCTCTTGATGGCTTCCAGATGGCCGATGGCACGGGATAAACGGTTGATTACCTTTTTCGTTTCCGTATGATGGTGGGTGTGTGCAATCATGGGTCTTCCTCCTATATCCCCCCAGGGGGGATATAGGAATCATAGCACAGCCTAAGCACAAAAACAAGATGGGCGTTTTCCTGCCATCGATCCGATTCGCGGTATAATTGATCTTGGCCCCGCAAATTTTTCTGTAAATATCGGCTTTCGGCCATAGAACCGGGATTGGATTCTTTACCAAAAATATGGTATCATAAATTGAACGATGCGTGCCGCCCATGAACCCTGCTTTGACGGGGATCACATGCCCCGGGGCAGCAACGAACCGAATAAAAAAACAACAAAGCCACGCCGACCGGCGTTATGACCGCTAAAACCAGCAGCCGGATCGCTGTATTCCGGCGGAAAATATCACACAAGGAGAAAATTGATGGACATTGAATCGAAGATAGACCTCAGGAAGCATGTGATGTACTCTCCGCTGATGGAAAAAATCGTCAAGGCGCATCTGGCAAACCGTTACCAAGGCGTCGCGGCGGAGCGGATGTGGGAGAAGGTGCAGCAGCAGTATGCGGCCTTTTTAAAGGATTTGCCGTATCTGGGCGGAAAGAAAAACACCCATAACGGCACAGGCGGCACCTATGACTGCATCATGATTTTCGCGTACTATGAGGCGCTGGACCGCGCGCCTGGCATGGACGAGCTCTACGATATGAACTGTGAGGCTTTTTTGACCGGATTCAAAGGGCTTGCGAAAGTCGCGAACGCCAACAGGCCCTTTGTTCGGAGGATCCTCCATATGGCGTTCCGCGCCACGGCGAAGTCAAAATACAACTGCGATCCCAGGCAGCCCACCGGCTATATCATGAAGGTGGATCCATATGACAGGGAAACCGGCCCCAGATACATCTTTGAACGCTGCCCGATTGCCGAGTTTGCAAAGGCGCATGGATATCTGGACATAATGCCCGCATTCTGCAACAGCGATTATCCGGCGATGGAAATGATCCACGGCCATCTGATTCGGAAGTACACTTGCGCCAACGCGGACCTATGTGATTACTGGATCGTAGGCGATGAATCGGAGACAGCAAAAGCGCACCCAAAGAAGAAGGATGCGAAGGGGTACTGGTATAACGATTAGTTCAGCATGCCGGCGCGCAATGCACACGCTGCCCCTCTTTGCAGGAAGAAACGGACGGCACAGCGAAATGCCTGGCAGAAAAACCGGGAAATGAAGGTGTAACAATGAGGACAAAAGGTACAAAACCGGCTTTAACGCGCACGGTCACGGCGGCGGGCATTATCGCGGTCATGCTGGTGCTGGGAACGATCTGGACAGGCAGGAATAGGCCGGACGCGAAAGGGATCCCGATCATAGCGCTTACCGCCAACGCGTTTGATGAGGATGTTCAAAGGAGCCTGCTATCGGGGCTGAACGCCCACTTGAGCAAGCCGGTGGAGCCTGAGACGCTGTTTGCCACGCTGGAGCAGCTGATCAGGCATTGACACGGGCATGTGCATGAAAGGAGAACCGGAAAAAGCAGATGCGCAGAACGGAAAACGCCGAATTGACGGTATTGTGCCTCATCACGGACGGAGACAGGATGCTCCTCCAGAACAGAACCAAAAACGACTGGCGGGGATATACGCTGCCTGGCGGGCATGTGGAACCGGGAGAATCTTTTGTTGATGCGGTGGTACGCGAGATGAAAGAGGAAACAGGGCTGGATATTAAAAATCCGCGGCTTGTGGGGGTGAAGCAATTTCCAATCGAGGGCGGACGTTATATTGTCCTTCTGTTCAAGGCAACCGAATATAGCGGCACGGTTATATCCTCTGGCGAGGGGCAGATGGAATGGGTGGAAAGCAATCGCCTGCCAGCAATAAAAACGGTCGATGATTTTGAGGACTTGATCCGGGTGATCAACGATCCGGCCCTGACCGAATTTCAATACCTGGCGGATGGGGACGCATGGACAGTCTCCATAAAATAGTTGAAAGGTTGAAACGAATGATCCTGAGAGACTACAAAAAAGAAGACGCGCCGATTATAGCGGGCTGGCTTCGGTCGGAAGAAGAATTATACAAATGGTCTGCCGACAGGTTCAATAAGTATCCGCTTTCGGGGAATGACATAAATGAAAACTATGTACCGCAGCTTGAAACGGGCCGTTTCCATCCGCTTACGGCGGTGGATGATAACGGGGAGGTTATCGGCCATTTTATCATACGGTATCCACGGGATGACGATGACAGCGCTGTTCGGTTTGGCTTTATTATCGTGAATCCCGCGCTTAGGGGAAAGGGCTGCGGAAAAGAAATGCTCCGGCTCGCGATAGCGTATGTGAAGGAGCGCCTTTCGGCTTTGAGGATCGATCTGTGCGTATTCGATAATAACGAAAGCGCAAGACATTGTTATGAAGCGGCAGGCTTTACAGCGTATGCCAAGGGCGTGTGCCAGCTGCCAATAGGCAATTGGCACTGTACTGACATGGCGCTTTTCATAGAAAAACCGCTCGAAACCAAGCGCATGATCCTGCGCCGCTGGAAAGAAAGCGACGCGGAGGATTTGTACAGGTATGCCCGTGATCCCGATGTGGGGCCCATTGCCGGATGGCCGCCGCATCAGAGCGTGGAAGAAAGCCTTGATGTAATAAAGAAGATCCTGAACGGAAAAGAAGCTTATGCCATCTGCCTGAAAGGGAACGGCAAGGCCATCGGCGCGATCGAGCTGAAGCTGAACGGCCATACCGATATGACCGAAAGGGAAGATGAATGCGAACTTGGCTACTGGCTCGGGAAACCGTTCTGGGGGCTGGGGCTGATGCCGGAAGCCGCAAGAGAAATCCTCCGCCGCGCCTTTGAGGATCTCGGCATGGCCAAGGTCTGGTGCGGATATTACGAAGGCAACACCAAATCAAAGCGTGTCCAGGAAAAGGTTGGCTTTAAGTATCAGTGGACAACCGAAGGCGTTGACGTTCCGCTGATGCACGAAAAACGGACCGGTCATGTAAATGCCATGACCAAAGGAGAATGGATCTGGAAAAGGCTGTATGAGGCGGCCCAATCTGTACAAAACGCTCGGAAAATCTCTGATTATGTGGAAGCCGGCGGCGTGGCGGCGGCAATCCTGTCACCTTCAGGAAAAATATATACCGGCGTCTGCGTGGATACCTGCTCCACGCTCGGCATCTGCGCTGAGCGAAACGCCATTTTCAATATGATTGCCAACGGAGAACAGGAGATACGGAAGGTAATCGCGATCATGCCAGATGGCAAAGCTGGAGCGCCGTGCGGCGCTTGCCGGGAACTGATGGTACAGTTGATGCCGGAAAAGTATAAAAACATCGAAATCATGCTGGACTATGAGACTGGCAGAACGATCACGCTGGGCGAAATCACGCCGGAGTGGTGGATACACTGATTATAATATACGCAGGGTGAATGAGATGATTGAATTAAAAAACGTCCAGGCCGAGCATAGAAATCTGCTGTGGAATATCCATCAGAAGTATCTTTACGAAATGACGAACTATTACGATGACGAAATGGACGATCTGGGCAATTACCATTACGGATATTTTGACGCCTATTTTGCGGAGCCGGAAAGAAAAGCCTTTTTTATCTATGACGGGCAAGCGCTTGTCGGATTTGCAATGATTCATCCGTATTCGTATATCAGCGAAAAGCCGGACTATGTATTAGCTGAATTTACAATCTTCCCAATGTATCGAAAAAAGCATCTTGCAACAGAAGCGGCACGGATGATCTTCAATCGATACAGGGGATGCTGGGAAATTAAGTATAATGAAAAAATACCGGCGCCAAGGAACTGTGGAATACAATTACCTCACAGTATAAACCGCGAAAGATTAGCCTGAGTGATGTAGAAATGGTATTGTCTTTTTCCGTGCAGTAACCGATTCCCCTTTCTGAGGGATATATCTGTATCTGCTGTAAACTGGGATTTGACGGGAGAGGGAAACGATAGGGGCCTATGCGGCCCCTAAGACCCCGCACCAGGAGATTTCATCTCCTGGACCTCGGCGGCGACAGCCTGTTGGACGCAATCAAACAATTGCCCCGACCAGGCAATTTGAACGCAAAGAACCGCTCCCGGGCGGCGCGGCAAAGCCGCGCGACCTGTGCGCAAAGCGCACAGGAAAAAGCAGGCGGACAGACCGGAAAATGAACCAGTTCATTTTCCCGGCTGACCGCCTGCATTTCTTTTGCCCGGGAAGAAAGTGCGTACCCCGCCCCAGCTAAATTCCAGTTTAC
>JAFUGB010000279.1 GCA_017469605.1 Clostridia bacterium | reverse complement strand
CGCACCAATCAAAAGCTGGGCATGAAGCAGTATCTGGTGCCCTATTTGATGAGCAGCCATCCGGGCAGCACGATGGACGAGGCGGTCAAGCTGGCAATGTACCTTAAAAAGAAAGGCGTACAGCCCGAGCAGGTGCAGGATTTTTATCCCACCCCGGGAACGATCAGCACATGCATGTATTATACCGGCATCGATCCCCGCACCATGAAGCCGGTGTATGTGCCGCGCACGCAGAAGGAAAAGGACATGCAGCGCGCGCTGCTGCAATGGAAAAACCCCGCCAACCAGCCCCTGATTCGCGAGGCGCTGCGCCAGTGCGGCCGGGAGGACCTGATCGGCTATTCCTCGGACTGCCTGGTGCCTCCCGCCCGGGAGGGAGAGCATGCCCGGCGGCGCCTGCCCCCGCGGATGGAAGGCCCTCGCCGGGGAAAACGCTGAATCATCGGATCACATAATATTGCGAATAAGAAAATATTATTTTTCACAAAATACCTCTTGACACGATGTACTATGCGTGATATAGTATACCGTGTTAAGAGGTATTACCCTTTAAAGGAGGGATCGCATGGATGCGCAAATGAAACGCGGACTGATTGAAGCCTGCATCCTGAAGCTTTTGACACAGGGAGATTCCTACGGTTATCAGCTGGTGCGGGAAGCGGAGGAGGTGCTCTCCATCTCCGAATCCACGCTGTATCCGGTGCTCCGGCGCCTGGAAACGGCGGGGGCGCTGACGGTATACACCATGGAGCATAACGGGCGGCTTCGCAAATATTATGCCATAACCGATACCGGACGGCGGAAGATCGCTGATTTTCTGACCGAATGGGAAGATGTGATGAAAGTATATGACTTTATCAGGAGGGATGTATAATGACGCGGGAACAGTTTTTGAATGAGCTGAAGGCTGCGCTGGCCGGCCTCAAGGAGGAGGAGCTGGAAGGCGTTCTGGCCTATTACGCTGAAATGATCGATGATCGCATGGAAGCGGGCATGACCGAAGAAGCGGCTATCAAGGCCATGGAGCCGGTATCGGTGATCGCCGGCCGCGTGCTGGAGGAGGCCGGTGTGGCCGAAACCAGGGAAAAGCCCCGGGACAAGGGCAACTGGCAGGAGATCCGCCGTCCGGCGGAGGCCAGCAAAGAGGTGCGCATCCAGGCCGAAGGCAAGCGCGTGCGCGTCATCGCCCAGGAGGACTGCAATGAAATCGTGCTGCGTTACTGCATCGGCAGCGCCGACATTTTCCGGCTGCATGAGGATGAAAGCGCCCTGGTGCTGGAGCATAAACTGCGCCCTGTGAGCAGCTTTGCCAATGAAAAAAGCCCGGAGGGCTTCTCGCTGGATACCATCCTGAACAGCATGGGCAAGCTGCTCAGCAGCCTGGGCGGCCGCATCGTATCGGGCGTCAGCTACGAAGCCCCTGAAAATGAAATCGAAGTCACGCTGCCCAAAACCTACTGCGGGGAGCTGAACGTCAGCACCAGCAACGCCCGGATCAGCCTGGAGGGCCTGACCGCCACCCAGCCCATCAAGCTTACCACCAGCAATGCCCGCATCACGGCGGACGACGTCAACTGCGCCGGGCAGGTGGTGTGCACCACCAGCAACAGCCGCATCGCGCTGGGCGATGTGAACGCCCACGCCCTGCGCCTGATAACCAGCAATGGCCGGGTGGAACTGGACGATGTGCTTGCCCGGGACGGCGTGGAAGCGGTGAACAGCAACGGCGGCATCAAGCTTACCGATTGTGAAATTGGCGGCGCCCTGCATGCTGCCACCAGCAACGGCGCCATTGAGCTGGACGATTCGTCCTGCGGCGATATCACGCTGAAGACCAGCAACGGTGTCATTGGCGGCATCCTTAAGGGAAAGCGTGAGGAATATACCGTTTCCAGCAGCACCAGCAATGCCAATAACCTGCTGGGCAACTTCTCCGGCGGCGAAAAGCAGCTGCGCGCCGTGACCAGCAACGCGCCCATTACGCTGAAGTTTGCGGAATAAGCGGGTTTACAAAGCATTTACATTTTCCGCATTGCCGAAAGCGCATTTCTATGGTAAAATATATGCGTATCATCCCTTCGACAATAGGAGGACACGCATATGCGCAAGCTTACCGCTTTGCTGCTGATCCTGGCGGCGCTGCTGCTGGCGGCGCTGCCGGTATCGGCAGACAGCTATAAATTTCCCCAGGTTTTTATGGTGGCCGATATCCCGCTGGATTATCTGGTGCAGGTCACAAACGATAATATGGAGCAGCATGCCGATTACCTTGCCACCATCGGTGAAACGCCCGAAAGCATGCGGCAGCGGTTCAAGGATGAAGGCATCCTGGTATGGGCCTGTGACGAGGAAAAGGGACGCACCGTGGTGATTTCCGCGGTGCAGGACGATTCCTCCCGGCAGCTGTACGATATCAATGAGCAGACGCCCCAGACCCGGGCCGGCTACAAGGCCAACTACCAGAACGGCGTGTTTTACAGCAAGGCCGATTATACCTTTGAAAGCGTGGAATGGAAGGATTTCGGTGATAACCAGGGGCGCTTTCTGATGATCCGCTATAACCATAAAGTGGACGGGAAAACGGCCTGGAAGGGCGAATGGCGCCGCACCATCCGCAACGGCTATACCATTACAGTGGATATGCGGGTGGGCAACCGCAACGTAAAAGGCGCGGATATCGACGCCCTCAATATCATCCAGAAATCCATCGCCTTCGTCCTCATGACCGACGCGCCGGAAGCGCTGCTGACCATGGCCTTCAGCGCTCCGCCGCCGGAATCCACCAACAGCGACAGCTTTACCATCAAAGGTACAACGCGTCCCGGCGCGTCGGTCGTGGTAGCCTATGCCGCGCTGCAAAGCGGGCAGAGCAAGGCGATTCCCACAACGGCGGATGGCATGGGCGCGTTTTCCATTGATGTAAAGCTTCCCGGCAAGGACCTGTATAACCTGCTGGTCAGCGTTACGGCCAACGAAGGGATGGAGAACGAACAGACCATTAACCAGGATTTCTCAGTGAACTATGATCCAACTGCCCTGCCTGTCAGCTTTATTTCCCCCTTTCCGGAAGTTTTTACCGCCGATTCCTTTAAGCTGACCGGCACCACGCTGACCGGCGTTACCATCCAGCTGGTGGTCAATAACCAATTGCAAACCAGGAAAACGGGCGATAACCGCACCTTTACCTTTACGGTGGATACCTCCAAAGAGGGCGATTACGATATCCAGCTCACTTTTTCCAAAAAGGAGTATGATACCAGGATCTATTCATACAAGATCAAGCGCGAGATGGATGCGGGGCAGCGCAGGCAGGCCATCCGCGATGAATCCAGAAGCCCGGATTACAGCAATATTGTCTCCTCCCCGGATAAATATGTGGGCCGCGTGCTGCGCTATAAGGGCTACGTCATCGACGCGCAGGAGAACGGCAATGAATGGGTGGTTACCTATGCCACTGAAAAAAGCGGCAGCCGGTACAGAAACCTGATTATCGCACTGAGCGCGGAGGCGGTAACGGTGGATCCCGAAACCCAGGTGACCCTGTACGGCACCATGACGGGTACATATACTTCCCTGGATGAAAACGGCCGCGAGCAGCAGCTTCCCCGGATGTCTTTGTCGTTTTTTGACTAATTGTTCGGCTTTTATTTGGATATTAGCTAAAATTGAACAAAATCTGAGATATTTTTCTTTTCAAATGTCCGGACTTTGTGTATAATAGAAAAGCAAATGGAATAACAGCCGCAGCGGGGAGGAATTTGCATGACCAGCTTGCTCACCACTTGGGAAAAGGATCCGACCAGCGTACCCTTTGGCGCCCTTGGCATCATTGCCATGCCGGGCTGTGAAAAAATGGGTGAAAAGATCAACCAATGGCTTCTGAAATGGCACAGTCTGCAGGAGTTGCAGGATGAGGAATACTATACCAGCCCGGGCGCCAACCGGGATACCTTCCTGCTGAAAGCCGGCTGCCCGCGATTTGGAACGGGCGAAGGCAAGGCCGTACTGCGTGAAAGCGTGCGCGGCCTGGATGTATACATTATTACCGACGTATGCGCGCATAACGTTACCTACAAAATGTACGGCCAGGAAGTGCCCATGTCGCCCGACGATCACTTCCAGGATCTCAAGCGCATGATCTCGGCCATCGCCGGCAAGGCCAAGCGCATCACCGTGATCATGCCCATGCTGTATGAAAGCCGCCAGCATCGCCGTACCACCCGCGAAAGCCTGGACTGTGCCCTGGGCCTCCAGGAGCTGGTCAATATGGGCATCCGGGATATCATCACCTTTGATGCTCATGATCCCCGCATGGTCAACGCCGTTCCGCTGATCGGCTTTGAAAACGTCATGCCCACCTACCAGATGATCAAGGCGCTGTGCAAGCATGAAAAGGACCTGCGCCTGGATAAGGACCATATGATGGTGGTCAGCCCTGATGAAGGCGCCATGCAGCGCAATATATACTATTCTTCTGTGCTTTCCCTGGAAATGGGCATGTTCTATAAGCGCCGGGACTATACCACCGTGGTCAATGGCCGCAATCCCATCATCGCGCATGAGTACCTGGGCGCCGATGTGGAGGGCAAGGATATCCTGGTGGTGGACGATATGCTGGCTTCCGGCGATTCCATGATCGACGTCTGCCGCGAACTCAAGTGCCGCAAGGCCAACCGCATTTATGCCCTGCCCACCTTCGCCCTGTTCACTTCGGGTCCGGATATGTTCCGCAAGGCGTGGGAAGAGGGGATCATTACCAAGGTGATTGCCACCGATCTTACCTATTGCCCGCCCGAAATCAAGGAAGAGCCCTGGTTTGTGCAGGCTGATATGAGCAAGTATATCTCCTATATCATTGCCACGCTCAATCATGACCGTTCGCTTCACGGGCTGCTGAACCCGTATAATCGTATCAAAGCCCTGCTGGAGCGCTATCATGATGAACAGGCAGCCATGGGGATTACAATGGTATGAGGAAATGACTGAAAAAGAAAAAGATCTGATCCTGCAAGCGGATCAGCTGCCCGCCGTGGATGAGGCTTCCGGCAAAAAGCCGGGTCTTGTTCGCGGCGCGCGCGATTTTATTGAAAATACCTTTGCCTCTTTGAAGGGGAAGGATATGAACCAGGCCGTGGAGGAATTCACCAGCGAAATGACGCTGGTGGCCGAGGGTCTCAGTGAGGACCAGGCTGTGCTGCGGCAGGATGTGGACAGGATGTCAGCCCAGCAAACGCTGCTGGAGGAAAAGCTGCTGCGCGCCGGCAAGGAAACCAGGGGCGAAATGGGCGAGCTGCGCGATGCCATAAAGCAAAATAAAAAGCAGTTTGAAGCCCTGGAAAAGCGCCTGGACAGCCTGGAAAAGGCGCTGAAGGAAACCGAAAAGAAACCGCCCAGGATGGGCGTTGCCCAGATCCTGCGCCAGGCCACCTGGATGGTGGGTATTGTCTGCGGCGCCTGGGTGATTGTTACCATACTCAAGCTGCTGGGGAGGTGAAAGCATGCCCGCGTTTAACGAGCTGGTCAGCAAATATAAGAAGCGCCGCCATGATACCGTGGTGGACGCCGTGGCCGCCGGATTGTCCCTGGCCGATAACGTATCGGCCGATCTGGGGCTGCTGGAGGATACCGGCATTGCGGCCGAAACGCTGGAAGCCGTGAGCAATGTGCTGCCTTTTTCGGTGATCGCGGTGGATGAGGGCTGCCGCGTGCTCATGGGCAAAAAGACCGGCGTGGCCGCCACCAGCGACGCCGCCTTCCGCATGATCAAGACCGGCGCGGCCATGGGCGTAGGCGCTGCCGTTGTGGCCGCCGGTGCAGGGGCCACCGTGGCCCTGCCCGCCGCCATCGGATCCCGGGTGCTGCTGGACCGCTATCGGGGCAAGGCGCTTACCGGCCATCGCGTGCATCTGCGCACCCAGCGTCTGCGCGCCATTCGTGCCGCGCATGAGGGCAAGCAGGTGCTGCCCGATGTAACGGTGGTTGAAAAGGAATAACAAATAAGATTTAATAAGGGGGATTCTTCTGTGAAAATGACCTTTCGCTGGTATGGGAGCCAAAGCGACCCGATCCCGCTGAAATATGTGAAGCAGATTCCCGGTATGACAGGGCTCATGGGCCTGCTGGATCAGCCCGCGGGCGTGGACTGGCCGGAGGAGGAGTTCGTGGCCCTGAAAAAAGAGGTCAACGACGCCGGGCTGGAAATTGAGGTCATCGAATCCGTCAACGTCCATGAGGATATCAAGATGGGCCTGCCCAGCCGGGAAGAATACATCGCCAATTATATTTCCACCATCCGCATGCTGGCACGGCACGGCGTGAAGGTGATCGTGTACAACTTCATGCCTGTGTTCGACTGGCTGCGCACCGACCTGGCCCGGGTGATCCCCGAGGATGGCAGCAACAGCCTGTATTTTGATGAAAAGGACCTGGGCGAAATGGGTCCCCTGGAAATCGTGCGCAAGACCGCTGAGGACAGCCACGGGTTCACCCTGCCCGGTTGGGAGCCTGAGCGGCTGGCCCTGTTGGAAAAGACGCTGAAGCAGTATGAATCCATCGGCCCGGATGACCTGCGCAAAAACTTTAAGTATTTCCTGGACGCTGTGATCCCGGTCTGCGAGGAGGTGGGCGTGAGGATGGCCTGCCATCCGGATGATCCCGCCTGGCCCATCTTTAACCTGCCCCGCATTACCCACAGCCAGGATGATTTTGACAAAATGGTCAAGCTCCATGACAGCCCGGCCAACACGCTCTGCCTGTGCACCGGGTCTTTGGGCAGCAATCCGGACAACGATATCCCGGCCATCATCCGCCACTTTGGCCAGATGAACCGCATTGGGGCCATGCACGTGCGCAACGTCAAGTACCTGGGCTATCATCATTTCCGGGAAGCGGCGCACCTTTCTTGCACCGGCGATCTGGATCTGTACGAGATCATGCGGGCCATTCATGACACCTGCCCCGACACCTACATCCGCCCTGATCATGGCCGCATGATCTGGGACGAGCAGGGCCGTCCGGGCTACGGCCTTTATGACCGCGCCCTGGGCGCGGCGTATCTGAACGGACTGTGGGAAGCCATCGAAAAAGGGGAAAAATAATATGCTTGCATTGAATGAAAAGGGATTGCAAAACCGCGGCGAATGGGAGAGCAAGGGCTATATCCTGCCCGCCTATGACCGCGCCGCCATGATCGAAAATACCCGCAAGGCCCCCGCTTGGATTCATTTTGGCGCGGGCAATATTTTCCGTGCTTTCCAGTGCAATGCCATGCAGCGGCTGCTGAACGCGGGGGAGAGCGATACGGGCATCATCGCCGTGGAAGGCTTCGATTATGAGATCGTGGAAAAGGGCTACCGTCCCAATGATAATTACACCCTGCTGGTGACGCTTAAAGCCGACGGCAGCGTGGAAAAGACCGTGATTGGCAGCATTGCGGAAAGCTGCATCCTGGATGGGGAAAACGCCGCCGAATACGGACGCCTGAAGGAGATCTTTACCAATCCCTCTCTGCAAATGGCCTCCTTTACCATCACCGAAAAAGGGTATGTCCTTACGCCCGCCGTGGAGGCTGATTTTGCCAACGGCCCTGGGAAGTCCAAAAGCTACATCGGCAAGGTGGCCAGCCTGCTGTATGCCCGTTACCGGGCGGGCGGCGCGCCCATCGCCATGGTGAGTATGGACAACTGCTCTCATAATGGCGATAAGCTCCGAGCGGCCATCACTGCCTTTGCCGAAGGCTGGCAGGACGACGGCTTCCTGGCCTATGTGAACAGCGGAAAGGTATCCTTTCCCTGGACCATGATCGATAAGATCACCCCAAGGCCCGATGACTCGGTGGAAAAAATGCTGCGTCAGGATGGCCTTATGGGGCTGGCGCCCATCGTGACCGCGCGGCATACCTATATCGCGCCCTTTGTCAACGCCGAGGAAAGCGAATACCTGGTGATTGAGGATGATTTTCCCAACGGCCGTCCGGCGCTGGAAAAAGTCGGCTTCATTTTTACCGACCGCGAAACCGTCAATAAAGTGGAACGCATGAAGGTGTGCACCTGCCTGAATCCCCTGCATACCGCCCTGGCCGTTACCGGGTGCTTGCTGGGCTATACCCGTATTTCCGATGAAATGAAGGATGCCGACCTGGTGGCGCTGATCCGTTGGGTCGGCTATGCGGAGGGCTTGCCCGTGGTTACCGATCCCGGCGTCATTCAGCCCCGGGAATTCATCGATACCGTGGTCAATGTGCGGCTGCCCAACCCCTGCATGCCCGATACGCCCCAGCGCATCGCCTGTGATACCAGCCAGAAGATCCCCATCCGCTTTGGCGAAACCATAAAGTGCTATATGGCCGATCCTGCCCGGGACGCCGCTTCGCTGCAAGCCATTCCGTTGGTCATTGCCGCCTGGCTGCGCTATCTGCTGGGCGTGGATGACCGGGGTGCCGCCATGGAGGTTAGCCCCGATCCGCTGCTGCCGCAGCTGCGGGAAGCTTTGGCGGATATCCAATTGGGCGATCCTTCCGGCGCCGAAGGCAAGCTGGATGCCCTGGTTTCCCGTGCCGATCTGTTTGGCGTCAGCCTGGCCGACGCCGGCCTGGACGGAAAAGTCAAGGCGTTCTTTGCTGAAATGCTGGCAGGCCCCGGCGCGGTAAGGGAGACGCTGCATAAGTACCTGGGGTAATGCTTGTGCATTGTAAAGTAACAGACAACGAAACGATAGCCAAAAAGCCCCGCTATTCTATAACAATGGAGCAGTGACATCAATCATGTTGCTGCTCCATTGTTTTTTCACTTGCGCTATTGACTTTAATTACGGTTAGTGATATAGTTATTACAGTAACCGTAATAAGGAGGGTGGCTATGCGGGATAATGTGAAAGGCGGTGCGCTTACGGAAGTGACATTTTATATTTTGCTGGCCCTCTACACGCCTAAACATGGATATGCCGTCATGCAGTTTATTGAAGAAAAAACAGGCGGAAGGCTTTCTCTTGGGGCAGGGACTTTGTACGGGGCCCTGAACTCTTTGCAGGACAAGGGCTGGATTGCAAGTTGTGGAGATGGAGCGGGTCGGAAAAAGGAATATCTCATTACAGCACAAGGGAAAGAGATAGCACAGAAGGAAATTATAAGGCTTAAAGAGCTTTTACGTGTTGCAAGTGGAATTGTCGGAGGTACAGCATGAGAAAAAAGTGTTATCGCTTCTTCGGTGCTTTGTTGACAGCCCAGAGCAATTGGCTGAATAAATTATCCGAAAAAGGCTTCCGGCTGATCCGTGCCGGGAAATTGCTTTATGAATTTGAACCATGTGCTCCGGGACAGTATCAATATCAGGTTGAGTTTGTCGCTGACAAATCAAAAGATAATGCTGAGGACTACGTTCATTTTTTAGAAGATATCGGGTATCGTGTGTTTTTCAAAAATATCAATCTCAACTACTCCGTCGGGAAATTTAGATGGCGTCCATGGGCTGAACAAGGCGGGGTGCTTTCTATAAGCAAAACGACATTTAACCATGAATTGCTCATTGTTGAGAAAACAAGTGATGGCAAACCCTTTGAATTACGCACAACCTACGAAGATAAAGCTTGGTATTGCAGGCGGCTGCAAAAGCCATGGCTGTTTCTGTTCCTTGCTGCCGCAATTGTGGGGATTTTTATGCGGACATGGATATGGGGGATTCTATCTGTAACCTCTTTTATTGTGCTGATGGCGTATCAGGCCGAATATACCCGGGTTCAAAAGCTATCAAAAGAAAAGGAGTGGTAAAACATGAAATATCAACCCAAAAATGCAAAATCAGCAATCCTGATTGTGGTTGTAGTACTCGTTTTGATTTTTGCAGCTCGCTTTTTTGGAATTGGCACAACACGTTCCGCTATGAGGATTGGATATATCGGGAATGATGGAAGCCAGAGAGAGTGGTCTGCAAGTTATCTGCGGTTGAGCGGTTCTTTGGAACACACAATCCGACCCGAAAGCAACGCTGGTAAACTCTACTTTGAGATCAAAACAAACTCTGGCACAATTTCCGTTGTTGTTCAAGATAAATCAGGGAATATTGTTTTTGAAAAGGATAATATTGAAACAAGCACTTTTGAGGTTGAAGTGCCTGGGGAGGTCAGAGTTTGCATGAAAGCAGACGGACACAGAGGGGGATTCAAAATAAGGACTGCGGAGTAGCAAACCCAAGCGAACCGGTTAACGGTCTCTGTAAATGGGAAACATTTGGTGGTGACAGTTCTGTCTTTTTGTGTAAGGGAAAATGCCAATCGCGCAAGCTCCAATGTTTGTGCAATACGTTTTTTTGGTACGGAGATTATCGGGCATTTTTCGTATAATTCGGCTACAATCTGTGTCGTAGGAGGTAATGCTATGCAGATGATTAAAGCATTCAATGAAACCATCCGCTATATCGAAAGCGAATTGGATGGCGAGATTGATGAAAGCCGGGTTGCCATGCTGTCAAGTTATTCCTACGCCATGTTCAGCAGATTGTTTTCCATCCTGACAAACATGACACTGTCGGAATACATCCGGCTCAGGAAGCTGACAAAGGCAGCTATGGAGATCAGCGAAACAAGCGCCAAAATCATTGACATCGCCGTGAAGTACGGCTATGAATCGCCGGATTCTTTCACGAATGCCTTTAAGAGTTTTCATCACGTTACGCCTACGGAAGTACGAAGCGGAGAAGCATACCGGGTCGTTTCTCCCATTCAACTAACGCTCAGCGTAAAAGGAGGAAAAAACATGGACGTG
>JAFUGB010000278.1 GCA_017469605.1 Clostridia bacterium | reverse complement strand
GAATAACGATTACGTAACCTTTGCCTTCACATTACAGACGCTGATCACCTGGCTCAGCGGCATCGTGATTTGCTACTCCCTGGCTATCATGCTGCAGGGCTATGTGGAGCAGAAAATCACCGTCTTCGAGCGCATTGCCTATCTGGGCATCATCGCGCTGACCATCGTACCCAGCCCACTGTATTCCATCATCGGTATCGCGCTGTTCATCGCCTTGTACGGCTTCCGCGTGCGGCAGGGTAAAAAGATGAAGCCCGCCGCGGCAGCATGAGCGTCAAAATTGCCGTGATCGGCTGCGGCCTGATGGGGAGCGGCGTCGCTTTCCTGGCCGCGCCGGAGGCGGAGCTGGTCCTGATCGACCGGGAGGCGGACAAGGCCCGCGCCTTGGCGGAAAAGCACCATGGGACCGGCAGCGCGGACCTGCGGGCCGCCGCGGCGGCGGAAATCATTTGCGTGGTGCTGCCTGCCCCGGCCATTGAGGAAGCCTTCTGGGCGTTGGCGGGCTGCGCACGGCCCGGGGCCATTTTGCTGGATATGGCCACTAAGGGCGTCATTCCGCCTGGCGTGAAGCAGGCACGGCCCGATCTGCGCTGCGTGGAGGCTAAGATCGTGGGTTCGGGCATCGGGGTATCCCTGGGCCTGCGGGCCTTGCTGGCGGTGAATACGGATGAAGGCTCCACGCTGGCTGCCCTGCGTTCCGCCCTGCCCGGCTTTGGGCGTATTCTGCCCGGCGATCCTTCCTTGGTGGCCCGGGTGAACGCGGTGGGCGCCTACTGGGGCATCCGCGCCGCCGTGGAGACGGAGGAGGAGCTGCGCGGCATGGGCCTCCCCGAGGACTGGGCCAAGGCGGCCTCCGGCTGCCTGATACCCGGCAGCACCTTGGGATACAGCCAGGACCGCATGGGCCAATTCAATCGGGAGATCGCCGCCCGGGTCCGGAAGGAGATCGCGAACAGAAAAGAAGAATGAAATCCAAAAGCTGCCATGGGAAACGGCGGTTTCAGGACATCATACTGATCCCAAATTAAAACTGTACAAACAGAAATTGGTGGGGGAACGATAAGGGCCGCAGAGGCCCCTATCGTTCTCCCCTTTACGCTCTTCCGCGGCACGGCGGCGCCGATGTTTACCAGATGATAATGTCTGTTACCACATCGTCCATCAGGGCGATCACGGCGGTTTTGCCCTTGTCGTTCATGCCCTGGGGGGCGATGGATTCGCTGTTCATGGGGGTAAGCAGGCCGTTTTTCTGCAGCACGGTAAAATCGCGCACGGAGGACAGCTTCCTGCAGGCCGCCACATAGGAGCCCGTGCTGCCGTTTTTGTTAAAGGGCATGATGCGGGCGCCCTTGCCGCCCCGGCCTTGGGGATCCAGCATGGCGCCGGGCACGCGTTTAGCGTATCCGCACTCGGTAAACAGCAGCAGCTGGTCGGCATTGGTCAGCGTGCCGGCGGAGAGCGTTTCATCGCCCGCGGCCAGGGCAATGCCCTTGACCCCGCCGCTGGCCCGGCCCTGGGCGGGCACGGTATCCAGGGCGAAGCGGATGCTCATGCCGCCCCTGGTAACAAAGTAAGCGTCCGCCCGGTCAGCGCACAGCGCCACCGCGGCCACGGCGTCGCCATCCTTTAAGGAGAGCGCCGCGAACCGCGCCCGGCGCACGGCATATTCCTTGGCCGGGCTGCGCTTGATCAGGCCGTTCTTGGTGAAGAACAGGAAATCGGGCAGCGTATCAAATCCGCCCGGCGCGATATCCAGGATCCGGACGCAGTTTTCGCCGCTTTCAAAGCCGTTGAGGATGCCGGTAAGCGCCACGCCGCGCTCCTTGGGGCGCAGGCTGTCATTGATGCCGCTGACGGGCAGCGTATAGCACTGGCCCCGATCGGTGAAGAACAGCAGGGTATGATCGGTCTGCGTGCGCAGCAGGAACCGCGGCATATCGCTTTCCTGGGTGGAAATATCGATTTTTTCAAAAATGCGCGGCAGCATGCGGCGCAATTGCCCGCCCCGGGTGTACAGCACCACGCAGTCCTCGGGCACAGGCAAATCGACCTCCTCTTCCTCGGCGGCGGAAGAAACGGGATCCTCCCTGAGGATGGTGGTGCGGCGGTCGTCACCAAACTGCTCACCGATCTCGGCCAGCTCCTTTTTGATAACCTTCAGCAGCTTCTTTTCGCTGGCCAGGATGCTTTCCAGTTCGTTGATGGTTTTTTGCAGCTGCGCAAACTCGTTTTGCAGCGCCAGGATCTCCAGGCCGGTGAGCCGCTGAAGGCGCAGGTCCAATATGGCCTGGGCCTGCAGTTCGGTAAAGCCAAACTGAGCGCACAGGCGCTCCCGGGCCTCCTTGCCGTTTTTACTGGCGCGGATGGTTTTAATGATATCGTCCAGGATATCCACCGCGTGGATCAGGCCCTCCACGATGTGGGCGCGCGCCTTGGCGTTTTCCAGATCGTAGCGGCTGCGGCGGGTGATCACGTTTTTCTGGTGGGCAATGAAGGCGTCCAGCAGCGGGATCAGCCCCAGCTGCATGGGCTTGCCGTCCTTGATGGCCACCATGTTGACGCCATAGGTGATCTGCAGATCGCTGTATTTATACAGCTTCTGCAAAATTTTGTTGGCGTCAAAATCCTTTTTGATCTCGATCACGGCGCGCAGGCCGCTGCGGTCGCTCTCATCCCGGATATCATGGATGCAGCTGAACTGCGCCTTTTTTTCTTCCGAAACCTTGAGGATTTTGGCCAGCATATCGGCCTTGTTGACGCCGTAGGGGATTTCGGTGATCACGATGAGGCTGCGGCCCAGCGGGCCTTTTTCAATGTGCGCCCGGGCGCGAAGCGCCAGCTTGGCGCGGCCGGTTTCATAGGCCACGCGAAGCTCGGGCGTGTCCAGCAGGATGCCGCCCGTGGGAAAATCCGGGCCGGGCAGCACGCGCATAAAATCATCCAGGCCGGCCTTGGGGTCGTCAATGCGCAGGTTGACCGCCGCGATGACCTCCCGCAGGTTGTGGGTGGGGATGTTGGTGGCCAGTCCCACGGCAATGCCGGTGGCGCCGTTGACCAGCAGGTTTGGGTATCGGGCGGGCAGGATATCGGGCTCCTTCAGGGTATCGTCAAAGTTCAGGCTGAAGGGCACGGTATCCTTGTCCAGGTCCCGCAGCATCTGCAACGCCAGCGGGGCCATGCGCGCCTCGGTATAGCGCATGGCGGCGGCGCTGTCGCCGTCCAGCGATCCAAAGTTGCCGTGGCCGTCCACCAGCGTTTCGCGCATGCTGAACCCCTGGGCCATGCGCACCAGGGCGTCGTATACGCTGCTGTCGCCGTGGGGATGGTATTTACCAAGGCAGTCGCCCACAATGCGGGCGCACTTGCGGTGGGGCTTGTCCGGCGTGTTGCCCAGCTCCATCATGGTGTACAGGATGCGGCGCTGCACGGGCTTTAAGCCGTCCTCCACCCGCGGAAGCGCGCGCTCCAATATGACGTGCTCGGCATAGGGCATCATGCTCATGTGCATCACGTCTTCCAGCGGCATCTGGATGATCTCATGGGGATTGGCGGGCGGCGGGGTTTGGGTGGTTTTGGGCATGGGGTGACAGCTCCTTACTTGGTATGGGAATGATCGGCGGATCGGACCGCGCCGATATCGCCTGGTCGCTTATTTTCAGTTCATCTGCGCCTGGGCGTGCTGCTCAAAGGTATCTTCCCTGTTGAACTCGGCGTGGCTGATGATATACTCCCGGCGGGGGTCCACCTTGTCGCCCATGAGCACGGTAATGATTTCATCCTCCCGGGCGGCATCCTCCAATGTCACGCGCATGAGCCGGCGGTTGGCCGGGTCCATGGTGGTTTCCCACAGCTGCTCGGGGTTCATTTCGCCCAGGCCCTTATAGCGCTGGATGGTGTAGTTCTTTTTGCCCTCGGTGAGCTTGCGCAGCGCCTTGTCGTCATAGGCGTATTCCTGGATGCCGCCGGGGCGCTTGACCAGGTACAGCGGCGGCATGCCGATGTACACATGGCCCTGGGCGATCAGCTCCTTCATGTAACGATAGAAGAAGGTGAGCAGGATGGCGCGGATGTGGGCGCCGTCCTGGTCGGCGTCGCTCAGGATGATCACCTTGTGGTATTTGAGGGCGCTGATGTCAAAATCCTCATCTATATTGGTGCCCAGCGCTGTAATCAGGCTGCGGAACTCCTCGTTTTGCAGCACCTGGTCCAGCCGCTTCTTTTCGGCGTTCAGGGGCTTGCCGCGCAGGGGCAATATGGCCTGGAAATGCCGGTCGCGGCCCTGCTTGGCGCTGCCGCCGGCGCTGTCGCCCTCCACAATGAACAGCTCGTTTTCCACCGGCTTGCGGCCGGTGCAGGCCGATAATTTGCCCACCAGCGGCGCGGCCTCCAGGCTGTTGCGCTGGCGCGCCACGTCCCGGGCCTTGCGGGCGGCCTCCCGTACCTTGGCGCTTTTTACCGCCTTTTCAATGATCTTTTGGGCCAATTCGCCGTTTTTCAGGTTTTCCAGGAATTCGTACAGCTGGCCGGTGACAATGGCCTCCACCGCGGGCTTCACCTCGCTGTTGCCCAATTTGCCCTTGGTCTGCCCCTCGAACTGGGGATTTTTCACCATTACGGTGACCACCGCCGTCAGGCCCTCCCGAAAGTCCTCGCCCGCCAGGTTGGCGTCCTTTTCCTTCAGTGCGCCGATCTTGCGGGCGTAATCGTTGAAGGCCTTGGTCAGCGCCGTGCGGAAGCCCATTTCATGGGTGCCGCCCTCGGAGGTGGGAATGTTGTTGACATAGCTGAACACGCTTTCGGTGTAGCTGTCGGTGTACTGCATGGCCACGGTGCACAGGATATCGTCCTTTTTGCCCTCCAGCAGGATGGGATCGGCGTGCAGCGGGGTTTTGTTCAGGTTCAGGTATTTCACATAATCGCTGATGCCGCCCGCGTAGCAGAATTCCATCTGTTTTTTGTCGTCTTCTTTGGCCCGCTCGTCCACAAAGGTGATTTTAAGTCCCTTGTTCAGGTAGGCCAATTCCCGCAGGCGGCGGGACACCGTTTCCGAGTTGAAGCGGTGATCCTCGGTAAAGATGTTTTCATCGGGCATGAAGCGCACCAGCGTGCCGCGCTTGCGGGTATTGCCCAGCTTTTCAAGGCCGCCCACCGGTTTGCCGGCGTGCCATTTCTTTTCCTTTTCATCCCACACCGTTTCAAACCGCATCTGGTAGTGCGCCCAGTCCCGGAAGGAATCCACCGTCATCCACTTGGACAGGGCGTTCACCACCGAGGCGCCCACGCCGTGCAGGCCGCCGGAATAGGCGTAGTTGTTGTTGTCAAATTTGCCGCCTGCGTGCAGGCGGGTATAAATCAGCTCGATGCCTGTGATATGGTACTGCGGGTGCTCGTCCACAGGCACGCCGCGGCCGTTGTCCCATACCGAGGCGCTGCCGTCCTTGTGCAGCGTCACAATGAGCTCGGTGGCGTAGCCGCCCAGGGCCTCGTCAATGCCGTTATCCACGATTTCCCACAGCAGGTGATGCAGGCCCCGGACGCCGGTGGTGCCAATGTACATGCCCGGACGCATGCGAACGGCGTCCAGCCCCTCCAATACCTGCAGCTTACCGGCATTGTAGCTGTTCTCCTGAGACCTGAGCTGTGTCATGAAAAGACCCTCCCAAACTTGATGGCGTAACAATTTATTATACCATATATTGGGGTAGAATGTCAAAACTGTGCAAACTTTTAGACACAAACTGCCAAGGAATGACATATAACCGTAAAATATTCACAATAAAAAAGCTCCCCCGCGGGAGCCGGAGCGCAAAATTCGGGCCGGCAGGCGTTGCGGAGAAGAGCAAAAACCGGTATAATAAAGGCATGGTTGCATCATTTGTTTATGGAGCGCTTTTATGTTAGATAGCAAGCTTACCTTTATCGCCACCGCCGCCGCCGGATTGGAAGGCCTGTGCAAGCGGGAGCTTTTGCGCCTGGGGTTCGCGGACGCCCGTGCCGAGCTGGGCAGTGTGCGCTTTACGGCCACCTTGACCGAGGCGTTCCGGGCCTGCCTGTGGCTTTCCTGCGCTGACCGGGTGCTGCTGGTGATGGCCGAGGGAGAATGCCGCAGCTTTGAGGCGCTTTTTCAGCTGGTGAAGGCCGCGCCCTGGAGCGAAGTGCTGCCCCGAGACGCCGCCATGCCGGTATCGGGCCGCTGCGCTCGCAGCCAGCTCATGAGCGTGCGGGACTGCCAGGCCATCACCAAAAAGGCGCTGGTGGAGCATATGATGGGCGCTTACCGCACCGGCACCCTGCCCGAAACGGGGCCGCGGTACCAGGTGGATACGGCGCTGCATCACGATATGGCCAGGGTCACCCTGGACCTGTGCGGCGACGCGCTGAACCGCCGGGGCTACCGCACTTGGAACGGCGAAGCGCCGCTCAGGGAAACGGCGGCCGCCGCGCTGGTGACGCTTTCGGGCTGGCGGGGGGACACACCGCTGCACGATCCATGCTGCGGCACCGGCACGCTGCTGATTGAGGCGGCCTTCCGGGCGGCCCGCCGGGCGCCGGGGCTCACCCGGGCCTTTGACGCCGAACGCTGGACCGGGATGGATACCGCCGCCCTGCGGGAGATTCGGGAGGACGCAAAAAAGCAGTATGATCCCGCCCTGATCCCGTCCGTCAGCGGCAGCGATATCAGCCAGGAGGCGCTGACGCTGGCCCGCCGCCATATCCGGCAGGCCGGGCTGGAGGGCAAAATCCGGGTGTTCCGGGAGGACCTGCGCGATCTCAGCCTGGCGGAAGAGAACATCTGCTTCCTTACCAATCCGCCCTACGGGGAGCGACTGGGAGACAGGAAGCAATGCGAAAGCCTGTACCGCCAGATGAAGCCCCTGCTTTTGCGCCATCCCGGCAGCCGCCTGTGCGTTATTACCAGCCATCCCGGCTTTGAACGGGTAGCCGGCCTGCGGGCCCGGAAAAAGACCCGGCTGTACAACGGGCGGCTGGAGTGCAATTTCATGCGGTTTTGAAGCCGTTGACCGGGAAAGGAGACAAAATCCATGATGAAACGTTGGCTCATTGCGCTGATGCTGGCGCTGCTGACCTGTCCGGCGGCCGCGCAGGAATTTACCTATACCGCCGCGTCGGTGACCGATTGCGCCCAGACCGACGCGGCCTTTGACCGATTTTACCAAAGCGGGGAGCTGTCGGTGGTCATCCCCGGCCTGGCGGAGGGCATCGTTCCCCAGGGCATCAGCTATATGCCGGAGGAAAACTGGCTGCTGTTTGCGGGCTACCGCGCGGACAAGGGAAACAGCGCGCTGATCGCTGTGGATTATGCCACCGGCGAGGTGGTGAAGGAAGCCTTCCTGCACTATGCCGACGGCAGCGATTATAACGGCCACGCCGGCGGCGTATGCGTGACCGATCGGGACATTTACCTGTCCAACGCGCATATGCTGTACCGCATTTCGCTGGCGGACTTCGGCGCCCTGCCCGTCTCGGGGGACTGCCGCTTTGCCCAGGAGATCCCGGTGCCGGTCAATTCCTCCTACTGCTGCTACAGCGAGGGCGTGCTTTGGGTGGGCGAATTTCAGTACAGCGGCGATTACCCCACCGACGCCGGCCACCGGGTCAAAACGGCGGACGGGCTGCAGCGCGCCTGGACCTGCGGTTACGTGATGGGCGAAGGGCAGGACTTTTCGGTGCCCGATTACGTGCTGTCCATGACCGAGCGGATCCAGGGCATCACCACGGCGGCGGGCAAAATCTATTTGAGCCAGTCCTATGGGCGGCGGGCCAATTCCATGATCTACCGCTATGAGAACGTGCTGGCCCGCCCATCCGACGGCACGGTGACGCTGGAGGGCGGGCAGGCGCCCCTGTGGATACTGGACAGCAAAAAGCGGGAGGCCGCGCTGGTCTGCCCGCCCATGACCGAAAGCCTGTGCACCGTGGACGGGGACGTGCTGGTGCTGTTTGAATCGGCGGCCCAGCCCTATATGGATCCTGCCAAACCCTCGCTGAACCCCATGGACCGGGTATTCCGCCTCACCGGCTTCTAACGCCGGGACGGCGTCCGCCCTGCGGCGGCACGGAAAAACTTTTTAGATATAAACTTTTCACAGATCATTTTTTTCGGCAGTGATTTGTTGCTATTTTCCGTTTGTTTGCTATACTCCTTTTTAGGTCTCTTGCCCCCTTGTACTTCCTTTTATTTGACTAAAGGCGCTTGCACTCCGTTGCTGAACCACGGTTACACCATTGCATCGAACAAAAAGAAACTAACATCGCGGGCAAACATCGCTATTTCAGGATCAGCGGGATGATGGCGGGCAGGATGGCTAAAACAAAGAACAAGCGTACGGTTTGCACCACAACGATGGTGGGCGTATCTTCTCCCAAAGCGTCCGAAACCGCGGCAATTTCTCCGATCCCGCCAGGGGTGGGAACGATCATGCTGAATTGCAGCCGCTGTTTTCCCAGTCTCCAGATAACCAGCCCTGTGCACAGGGTATAGGTGACGATAAAAAAAACTTCAAATATCAGGGGTTTAATCAGCTGTCTTGCCATCAGCACCACGGACATTTTAATCAGCGATCCAGAATAGGCTCCCTGGATCACCTGCTTCATGGAAACCAGCCATTTGGGCATAACGACGGTGCTTGTCAGGCTGCAATAAATTGCACCGAAGATCATGGAGCCAATGATCCCGCCGGCACTGACATGAAGCACTTTGTCAAACAGAAAGCCCCCCGCAGAAGCCACCGCAAAGACGGTGATAATGTGAAACACAATTTTTTTGTCGTATACGACCGTCGGGACCTTTTCTGGCGCCGGACCGTCGCTGCTTTGCGTCTGCTCCTTGCGCCCCAGGATGCTGAGGGCCAGTGGCAGGAATACAGCCACGTTAAACATTAGCCGTAAAGTGTTGATGATGGATACATAGGCTTCGTTTGCGCCGTATTCAGCCGAAATGATGGCCATATCCGCAGCGCCGCCGGGAGCGATGGAAAAGAAAGCGGTCGGCAAATCGAAATCGGTAAAACGGTATACCATATATCCAAACAGAAGGGTGAACACCGTGGTGAACACGCACACTGCAATTGTGGGAAAAATGGCTTTCTTCAGCTGCAGCAGCTGCTTTTTTCCGATTTTGCATCCGATGCACGCGCCGATGAGAATCTGCATGAGAAGTTTCAGCGCAGGGGGATAAGAGGCACTGCTGGTAAATACATTGTACAGGGCTACGAACAGCATCGCGCCTACCAACAGCCCCATAGGCATTTTCAGCTTATCGAAAAGGATACCGCCAACTGCTGCGATCAGCAGCATGATAATGATATTCCACATATTCAGACCAGCCTATTATTGCTTATTTCCGTATTTTTCCTTCATCATTTCATCCATGCGTGCGCCAACCAATAACGCAAATTCGGGATGATTGATATCCAGGTCATACTCCTCGATTGTTATATGCGGATTATTGATGCATTTTTTCAGTTCAGAGAACAAAGCTTTGTCTTCCTCGGGGCCGTATGTGGGATTCCCCTCCCTATCCATCATGGAAAGCCCTTTCAACGGGATGATGACCCGCTGGCTTTGCGTCGCCTTGTTCAGCTGACCAGCCAGGAAACTGGCGGCGGCTTCGCATTCCTGCGTGTTCGGCCTGAAATGGGAGGGCGTTTTCCCGTTGTGATAGTACAGCTTCTTCCCTTCAGTGGAAAGGCTCCCCAGGCTGCACATATCCATCGCGCCGAGACAGGATATGCAGGGCAGCCCCATGAGGGCCGCACCGGACGCCCTATCCGGCCCGGATGAAATGCGGGTATCACCAAACACATACATGCCGATTTCGGTTTGGGTCATATCCAGGACGCCGTCAAAAAAGCCTTCCCGAATCAGCCTTTCCATGACCTTTCCGCCTGCGCCTGTGCAGTGGAAGGTGATCACCTCGTAGCCTTTTTCCTCAAGGTATTTTTTCGCTGCGCTGACACCCGGGGTGGTAACGCCGTACATGGTCGCGGCGATCCGCAGCTTTTCATGGGTGTCGTCTGCCGGCGCGGCTGCCAGGACGGCCCCGGCGATGGCGCCAGCCGCCTCGTCATAGATCTTGCGGATGACGGAGTTGAGCCCGGATACGTCGACGATTGAATTGACAAAGAAAATATCGTTGCATTCAACATAATCGAAGATCTTGGCGGACGCCGCAACGGTCGATACCATCACCTTGGGAAAACCGACGGGCAGCGCGTTCATCGCGGACGTGCCGATGGTGGTGCCTCCGCTTCCGCCCATGCTGATGATGCCCTGGATGCGCTTATTTGCGTAAAGATCGAGGACACAGGCTTTTGCACCGGCAGACATTGATTCCATGGCCGCGCTGCGGTCGTGGGCCAGGTCTTCTATGCTGCGTCCGCCCCATTTTGCAACGGCGTCGTTGGTCACATCCACCGAAAAAGCATGCTTTCCCGTTCCCGCGTCAATCGTAAGGACGTTCACGCCCAGCGCTTTGATTTTTTCCGAAAGATAGGAGAACTCCTCGCCTTTTGTATCAAAAGTGCCAAGCACAGCCACTGTCTTTTTCATACTGATTCCTTTTTGGCCTTCGGCAGCATGTCTTTGATTTTATTGTAAAGGACCTTCCACAGAGGCGCGCCCAGTATGCCGTTTGGCAAAACGAAGACGACGATGGTGAAGATCACGCCCAGCACGGCGGAGTAATAAATCGTATATTCGCTGATAAAGTTTTCCAGCAGGATGTAGATGGCCGCGCCGATCAAGGCGCCTTCGATATGATCGATGCCGCCCAGCATGGCCATGAACAGGCAAAGCATGGACTGCTTTGAACTGACGTAATCCGGCCCCATCGAGGAATAGAACGAAGTCAGCATCACGCCGGAAATGGCAGTAAAGAAGCCGCTGACCGTAAAGAGAACGACACGGATCGCCTTGGTGTTGAAGCCGATGGCGTCCATCTTCAGACTGTTGTCGCGCATGCCTTTTACGGCCATGCCGTAGGGGGATTTAACCAGCCGCTTCATCAGGAAGAAGCATATGGGGAATATAATGGCGATGATATAGTAAAACTTATGGGTCCCGGAATAGGAAACCCCCATGAATTTCGGGCCTTTTACGCCGTTGATGCCGTTATAGCCCTTCGTCAGATCTACCCATTGGAGCGCGCACATGTTGATCAGGTTCGCAAGGCACATTGTCATCATCATGAAGGAGATGCCGTTTACCCGCATGGAACAAATCGCGAACAACGCGGAGACAGCCATCACGATCACGATGGCGATCACCACGCAGGCGCCATAGCTCCAGCCCGCCTTCACGCGGCCTAACGCCACCGTATAGGCTGCAATGCCCGCGATGCCGCCCTGGGCGATGGAAGCCAGGCCGCCGCAACCCATCAGGAGAGCGAAGCTCATGGACATCAGGCCCATGAACAGGATCCTGGAAAGGAGTACGACGCTGAAACGGTTTACGATCTTAGGCACCTGAAACAAAACGATAATGGCTGCAAGAACCAGTATCAACTGCATGGGAAGCTTCATGCGCTTTTTACTACTGAGCAGCTTCAACTTCTGCGCACCTCCTTGCCAAACAGACCATTGGGTTTAAATATCATTACCAGCATGACGAAGGCGAAGATGAGGACCATGGAGATATTCGTCAGATAGGCCGTCAGGAAACTGTACAAAAGTCCGATGACGACGGCGGCGATGCCCGCGCCCAGGATGTCGCCCCGGCCGCCGACGATGATGATCATCAGCGAATACATCTGCATCGTGGATGCCTGAAGATGGCCAAAGCCGTTCATCGTTCCGCCCATGACGCCGCCCATGCCCACCAGCAGGCCGGAGAACGCGAAAACGCCCAGGAATACGGCCTTGATATTGATGCCAAGAGCGGAAACCATGTCTCTGTCGTCCACGCCCGCTCTGATGATCTGGCCGATCTTCGTTTTTTTGATGATCAATACCAGAATGATGCATTCTATGATCGCAACCAGCAGCAGAAAGAGCCTTGTAACCGGATAGGACATGTTACCGATCGGAATGGACAAACGGAAGAAGCCCTCGGGATTAAAGGCTTTGGATTCGCCCTTGGTGATGCCTTCAACAATATCCTGAACGATCCAGCTGATGCCCAGGGAGACCATGATCGTTTGGGTGGCGTTGCTCATCACCCGCTGAAACAGCCCCCATTGCAAGAAAAGATAGATGATCGTCATGGCGATACCGCCCGCTATGACGCCGGCGATCCAGTTGTTTTCGAGGGCTTTATACACGAAGTACCCGATGCAGGCGCCCAGCGTGTACAGGCTTCCGTGGCCCATGTTGACAATGCGGAGCAGGCCGTACACCAGCGTCTGTCCGCTGGCGACGACAAACAGCAGGCCGGCGAATGTTAATCCATTTAACAAAAGGATCAGAAAGTAGCTCAAGTTCATTTATCCGTCACCTTCCATCAACCAACGCCAAGCAGTTTTTGTGACAGTTGGGTATTTGCCCTCAGCTCCTTCAGCGAACCGGAATAAGGAATTTTGCCGGTTTCGATGACATTCGTTCTATCGGTGATGCGCTGGCAGAAGCCAAGGTTTTGCTCAACCAAAAGGATACAAGTGTCGCTTTGGGTCGAAATCATTTCAAAAAAGTCTACAAGAACATCAAGGATGGTAGGAGCTAAGCCTTCGGAAGGTTCATCCATAATGATCAGCTGCGGCTGGATCATAAGTGCCCGTGCGATGGCCAGCATCTGCTGTTCGCCGCCAGACAAAGAAGTGCCTGAAAGGTTTCTTCTTTCATACAGACGGGGAAATACCTGATATACGCGGTCAATTGTCCAAATATTCTTTTCCGGGGTCCCGGGAGGGGCCTTTTTTTCGCAGAAAGTCAGATGTTCTTCCGTTGTAAGGGAGGGAAAATTCCTTTTGCCCTGGGGAACGTAGCCGATGCCCAGCTTTGCGCGCTGGTACGGCGGCAGATTGGAAATTTCCGTTCCCTTGAATTTGATGGATCCGGTCGTTTTGACCAGGCCCATGATCGATTTCATGAGGGTGGTTTTGCCCATGCCGTTTCGGCCGACGATGGAAATAATGCCTTTATCGAATTGAAGGGAAAGATTCTGAATGATCTCCAACTCGTCGTAATAGGCGCAGACGTTATCAAGGACAAGGATATCATTCATTGGTTTTTCCCTCCTGCTCCAAGATAGATGGATTGCACCAGCTCACTTTTTTGCGTCTCCTCCGGCGTGCCTTCAAATACGACCTCGCCGTCGTACATGACGGTCACTCTTGACGCAACGGAGAACGCCAGCTCCATGTTGTGCTCCACCATCAAAAGCGTGATCTCCTTATCCAGGGCGAGCAGCATTTTCCGCATGAGCGCGCGCTCGTTTTCGGAAAGGCCAGAGGAGGGCTCGTCCAGGAGCAAAAGCTTCGGCTTGGCGATCAGCGCCAGCCCCAGCTCAAGCTGCCTGTGTTCTCCGTGCGACAGGTTCATGACCCGTTCGTCCACTTTGGGCAGCAGCATCACATCCGCCGCCACCTTTTCGATTTCCTCCGTATAGGCGGATGAATCCCTATAGTCCTTGAACAGATTAAAATGCTTGATCAGCGGCTGCGTGCCCAATATAGCAAGATATAAATTTTGCCGAACGGTCAGCTTCGGGAACAACGCTGTCGCCTGGTAAGTTCTTCTCATGCCTAACGCAGCCCTTTGACGAACGCTTTTGTGGGTAACATTCTGGCCAAACAAAACGATTTTTCCGTTCGTTAGGGGAAGGTCGCCACAGATCAGGTTAAAAAGCGTGGATTTGCCCGCGCCGTTTGTACCGATCAGCAGATAACGATCACCCCTGTGAACTTCAAGGTTCACATTGTTGACGGCGGTTACGCCACCGAATCTTTGTGTGGCTTCCTGAACCGAAAGCACTACCGGCATCGTATCATCCATAATTCTAATCTCCATTACGACAAGGCCTGCCACTATTGGTGATAAGAATAGTGGCAGGCCCATCCCGTTATTGGTTATTGGGCATACACAGCGTTCTCAATGGCTTCGATGGTGGGGTTGTTGCGGTCGGGTTCGGGCTGAGACTTATACCATTCGTAATCGAAGGGACCGGACTGGGTCACATCCTTGACGGTGTCGATCACGCGGTTATAGTTTACGCCGTTATCATCCTTGGTCACTTCGGTGATGAAAATGTCGCACACCAGGGCGTGATTTTCATCGAAGGTCAGCGGTCCATGCGGCGTCTCGAAGCTCAGCTCCTGGATGGCGGCCTGCACGGCGGCCTGATCTCCAACGTTTCCATTCACGGCTTCGATTGCTTTGCGGATGACCTCAATGCCGACATAGGCATCGCAGTTAAAGGAAGAAGCGGTACGGGTTTCGTCCATGCCGGTCCAGCGATAATAATTTTCGATGAAGGAGCGATATTCATCGCTGTCATAACCATCTGCGTAATAACTGGAGGTGATGTAGCCAAGATAGAAATCGCCGATATCGGAGGTGATACAGGTAGGATCGGTGAAGTTCGATCCGCCCAGCAGCGGCACGGTCATGCCGAAATCATGGTACTGGCGAACGAAGTACAGGGAGTCGCCGGCGCCCGCGCCGCAGAAAATGCAGTCATAATTGTCGTTAACCTGGGCAATGGAGGCCAGGGTAGAGGAATAGTCGGTAGTGTTGTTGGTGAACCACACGCGGTCGATGATTTTGCCGCCGGCGCCCACAAAGCCGTAGATGAATCCGGCAACCTGAGAAAAGGTGAAGTCATAGTCGGAAGCGACGGTCAGCGCGGTGCGGTAGCCCAGCACTTCATAGGCATATTTTCCCAGGCCAAAACCGGCCTGCGCGCCGGAAGCACAAACGCGGAACAGGTTGGCGGGAGTATCGAACGTGATTTGG
>JAFUGB010000277.1 GCA_017469605.1 Clostridia bacterium | reverse complement strand
GGAAAATGCGGTGCACTTCGGGGTTCAGCGCTTCGCCGGCCGCGGTGATATTGCTGATGCTGGTCAGGTCATAATGGCTCAGGTCCTCGCGGATCAGCATGCGCAGCATGGTAGGCGGCGCGCAGAAGGTGGTGATATGGTATTTTTCAAACATCGGCAGGATGGTATGCGCGTCGAAACGGTCAAAGTCATACACGAATACCTCGCCTTCGCACAGCCATTGGCCGTAGAACTTGCCCCACAGCGCCTTGCCCCAGCCGGTTTCCGAGATGGTAAAATGCAGGCCGTCGCGCTCGCACTGGTGCCAGTACCGGGCGGTCATGAAATGGCCCAGGGCGTACTTATGGGAATGCTCGGCAATCTTGGGATAGCCGGTAGTGCCGGAGGTAAAGAACATCAGCGCGGTATCGTCGCCGCAGGGGGCATCCTCCCTGCGCTCAAAGTGGCTGCTGAACATGGCGTACTCATTATCAAAATCATGCCAGCCCTCCCTTTGGCCGCCTACCAGGATGCGGGTTTTGACCGTGGGGCAGGCTTTTGCGGCCTCCTCCACATATTCTTTTGCCCTTCCCTTGGCGGTGCATACAATGGCCGATACGCCCGCGGCGTTGAAACGGTATTCATAATCATGCACCAGCAATTGGTCGGTGGCCGGGATGGCCACAGCGCCAAGCTTATGGAGCGCCAGCATGCTGAACCAGAACTGGTAATGGCGGCACAGCACCAGCATGACCCGGTCGCCGCGTTTGATGCCCAGGGATTTGAAATAGTTGGCGGTCTGGCCGCTGGCGCGCTTGATATCGTTGAAGGTGAAGCGGCGCTCCGTCATGTCCTCGGCAATATGCAGCAGGGCCAGTTTATCGGGATAGGCCCGGCCAATGGCATCCACGGTATCAAAGGCAAAATTATACCGATCGGCATCGGTAAAGGATATGGCCGTGGGCGTGCCGTGCTCATCCTCCTGGCACTGGATAAACCTTTCGGCCAGCAGCTTTTCGGTGGTGCGGGCGCGGACGATGGTACGGCTGAGCTCCTGCTCGGTATTTTTTTCACCCGCCAGTACCATGGCCAGGAAGGTACAGGGCGCGCCGTCCACGGCGATCATGCCATGGGGCGTACCCGAATCGTACAGGATGGAATCGCCGGCGTTTAAAATTTCAATATGCTTGCCCACCTGTACCTTGAGGCTGCCGGACAGGATATAGTCAAACTCCTGGCCGCTGTGCACGTCGGTATGGATGGGCTTATGCTGCTGTTCCTCATCATACTCATAACGCACAATATAGGGCTCGCCCAGCTTTCCGCTGAAACGGGGCGCCAGGTCACGGATCAGGATGCCATCGTCGTCCACCGCCGTCTGGCCTTCTCCCCCGCGGGTGATCTGGTAGTGCCGCAGCATGGGCGCGCGGCCCTCCAGCAGCTCGCCCATATCCACATCAAAGGCCAGGGCGCAGTTATGAATGAATGAAAAAGGCAGATCCTGCGTTCCCTGCTCGTAATAGACATACTCTTCGGTCCGCAGCCCCGTGCGTTTGGCGGCTTCTTCCACGCTCATGCCCAGCACGGTACGCAGTTCCCGAATGCGTTCCGCCACTTCGGACAGATGCTTTTCCATTGTACTTACCATAAAAGTTTCTCCTTTTCTGAGACAAGCAAAAGCCCGTCTCAACGTTTTTCATTGAGACGGGCGTAAACCCGCGGTACCACTCAATTTGCGCACATGCGTGCGCCCCTCACGCTCCAACAAGCGTTATGCCCTGACGCGGCAGTCACGGAACGGACTACGGAACTCCTTCACCCGTTCGGCTCGGAAGTGATGTGCTGCGGCCGCTCCCGCCTGCTTTCACCAACCGCAGGCTCTCTGAAGGGATCCTTTGCCTTCGCCGTCTTCGTCATCGCCTTTCAGCTATTCAATTGCAGCTATAATATCACGAACATTCCAGTTCGTCAAGCAAAAAATTTTCGTTTTTTTATTGTTTATGCTCCGTTCCTTGCTTGACAAAGCAATCCGGGCGTGATACATTATCTGACAAAGCAGCGACGAAGCTACGCCCTTTTTCACGGTTTCCAGAGAGTTGGCGGACGGTGCGAGCCAACAGCACGCAAAAGGCGCGGTCTCCCTTCCGAGCAGGTTTTCTGAACATTCAGTAAGAAATCCCGGCACGCTCCGTTATCATGGCGAAGGATCTGTCAGGATCCGGTAAAGAGACTGCGCATGCGCGCAGTAATCAGGGTGGTACCGCGGTCATTCCGTCCCTGGAGCTTTGCTCCAGGGCTTTATTTTTTGAAAGGAATGGAAAAGATGAAAAAAATCAGCATTACCGACATCACACTCCGCCGGGCAGCCGAAGGCGGCACGCTGGGCTTCAAGGAGAAGCTGGAAATCGCCAAGGCGCTGGACAGGCTGAACGTCAGCGCCATTGAACTGGCCCCCCTGGGTGAAAGCAAGGCCGACAGTATTTTTGTGAAAACGCTGGCATCCCTGATCCACAACACGGCGCTTGCCCTGCCCGTCGGGCTGACAGCCGAGGGCGTACGGCGCGCATGGGAAGCCGTGGGGCGCGCGGACCGTCCGCGGCTGGTGGTGGATGTGCCTGTATCCAGCGTACAGATGGAATACATTGCCCGCAAGAAACCCGAGGCCATGCTGGAAACCATTCGCGAGCAGGTGCAATTGGCCGTAACGCTGTGTCCCGACGTGGAATTCTGCGCCGCTGACGCCAGCCGCGCCGAAACCGAATTTTTGTGCCAGGCCATTGATACCGCCATCCGGGCGGGCGCGGGCAGCGTCGCCATCTGCGATACCGCCGGCATCCTGCTGCCCGACGAATTCGGCCATTTCCTGGGCGGCTTATATGAAAAGGTGCCCGCTTTAAAGGATGTATTTGTCAAAGTGGTCTGTGACGACGCGCTGGAATTGGCCGGGGCCAGCGCCGTGCGCGCGCTGAACGAGGGCGCCAGCGGCGTAAAAACCTGCCTGATTGGCACCAGCGCCCCCAAGCTTGGCACGCTCTGCGGCATTGTGCAGCATAAGGGCGACGCGCTGGGGCTGTTCACCGCGGTAAAGACCACCGAGCTGGGACATACGCTGCAGCGCATCCGCCGGGTGATCAATGCCGATCCCCGGGAAACGGCGGTGGCCAGCCTGTCCCCTGACGACAATGTGACCTATGACATTAACGATTCCATCGCCGCCGTATCCGAGGGGGTGCGCGCCCTGGGCTATGACCTGAGCGAGGAGGAACTGGCCAAGGTGTATGAAGAGTTCCTGCGGCTGGCCGCCAAGAAACCCGTGAGCCGCCGGGAACTGGACGCCATCGTGGCCGCCAGCGCCATGCAGGTGCCCGCCACCTACCTGTTGGAAAGCTATGTAATCAACAGCGGCAACATCATTACCAACACCGCCTGCCTGCGGCTGACGGCCGACGGCCAGAGCAAGGAAGGCATCTCCACCGGCGACGGCCCCATCGACGCCGCCTTTAAGGCCATGGAAAGCGTGACCGGACGGCATTACGAGCTGGAGGATTTCCATATTG
>JAFUGB010000276.1 GCA_017469605.1 Clostridia bacterium | reverse complement strand
CGCCGCAGCGCGCCCATAACGCCCTGGTGGACGCCGTGGGCCAGCAGCTGCGCGCGGGCCGGGTGGAGGCCCCCGGCGCGGTGATCGCCGCGGGCACTGCCATGCGCCCGGTGGAAAATCCCATGGACGCCTTCCGTCACAGCCTGGACAAGCTGTGGGCCATGCCCGACATGCAGCGCCAGGCCGCGGCGCATTTCCTCAGCTTGACCGGCGTGCAGAACATCCTGAACCAGCAGCTGTGCAGCCGCGGTTCGGATGCCGTTTCCCGGGCCATGAACAGCCAGATCCAGGATCTGGAGGCCGAGCGGCTGGCGCTGCTGATGCAGATCGAGAGCGCCCAGAAGAATATGGCCGCCCTGCGGCAGGAAGCGCTGTCCCAGGCCGCCGCGTCCGATCGGGAAACGCTGGAGCATGTCCGCAAACAGATAGATGACGCCCGCCGGGATCTGGAAAACACCGAAAGCCAGCGCAGCAAGCTGCTGGAGGAGCGCGACCAGGTATTGGCCGATATGGAAAAGGCCGATCCCGATACCCAGTATGTAAAAGCCGAAATCGGCGGCTACGCGGATCTGGATACCCTGTGCCGCCGGGTGCGGCAGTCCCTGGCCGCCGCCGGGCTGGACTGCGATCAAAATGACGCCCTGCATCTGCTCACGCTCCTGTGCGTTTCGCCCGAGCGCATGGAGATCCAGGCAGCTTCCGCGGCCGACGCGCTGGCTGCCGCCAGGGCTTTTGCCGGGGCGCTGGGCGTATCCGCACCGGTCGCGGATGAGACGGTGGCCGTACGCTTTCAGGAGGGCGGCGACAGCTTCCGCATGGTCATTGGCCATTATGATCTGGGGACGCGCAAGGACAGCACCAAACTGATCGTGGCCGCGCCTTCCATGCTGGACGACGCGGACGACGCCTGCCAGCTTGCGCCCTGGCCTGTGGCGCGGCTGAAAGCCGCCGAGGGCTGGCGGTTCACCGAAGCGCCTGCGTGCCCGCCGGTAAAGGCCGAGGCTGTACGCGACGCCGTGATGAAGGACGGCATTACGCCGCCTGACGCCGCGCTGGAGCTGTTTGATCAGACCGCGCAGGCCCTGGCGGCTGCCGGCGCGCCCCTGTCTTGGCAGGTGCGGCGGCAGATCTATGAATATCTGTCCTGCGCGGCCGTGCACATGACGGGCGGCGTGGCCGACGCCATGGATTATGCTTTCTGCGCCTGGATCATTCCCCATATCCGCCGTTTCGGCGTGAAGGCGGACGGCCTGCGGGCGCTGACCCAGGAATTGGCCAGGGCCACGGCCCAGCTTGGAAAGGCCACCGAATGACAGAAACCTATATCAGCAGTTTACAAAACCAGCAGGTGAAAGCGTGGCGCGCTCTGAAGGAGGCAAAGGGGCGCGCCGCGCAGCGCCTTTTTTTGGCCGAGGGCGATCACATGGCCGGCGAGGCGCTGACGGCCCGCGCGGCCAAAGCGCTGTTGGTGGGGGAAAGCGCGTGCGAACGGTTTGCCGGGCATATGCAGGCTGCCCATGATCAGCGGCGGAGCGTGTATATCATGGCCGATCATGTAATGGAAGCGCTGTGCGATGCCAGAACGCCCCAGGGCATCATCGCCGTGTGCGGCCTGCCCGATACTGGGACGCGGGTTCCTGACGGGAAACTGAAGCTGGCGGCGTTGGACGGCGTGCAGGATCCCGGCAATGTGGGCACTGTGCTGCGCACGCTGGACGCGGCGGGGTTTGACGCCCTGCTCACGGACCGGCGCACCGCCGATCCGTACGGCCCCAAGGCGCTGCGCGCCTCCATGGGCGCGGTGTTCCGTGTTCCTGTGTATTCCGGCAGCCTGCCTGAAATGCTGGAGGCCATCAGCCATACCCATGACCTGTATGCCGGGGCGCTGGACGGGAAACCGTTTTTTGAACGTGAGCGCAGCCGCCCGGGGGTATGCGTGATCATTGGCAATGAGGGCGCGGGCATTTCCCCGGCGGTGTATGCCGTGAGCGGTATCCGACGGGTCAAGCTGCCTATGGTGGGCGGCGCGGAATCGCTGAACGCTTCGGTGGCCGGGGCCATCATGATTTACGATATTGTCCGGTGCGGAAAGTAAGGAGGATGACCGATGCAGATACTGTACTTTTTTGAAAGGCTCCGCCAGCCCTGGCTCGATCGCCTGATGCTGCTGTTTACCCAGTTTGGCGGGGAGATCCTGTTCATGGCGTTGGCCATTGGCATGTATTGGTGCTACAGCAAGCGCACCGGCTATTATATGCTGACCGTGGGCTTCATCGGCACCATCTTTAACCAGTTTTTAAAGCTGGTGTTCCGCATTTCCCGTCCCTGGGTGCAGGATCCCAATTTTACAATTGTGGAAGCGGCCCGGGCCGATGCCGGAGGCTATTCCTTCCCCAGCGGACATACGCAGAACGCCGCCTCCACTCTGCTGAGCCCGGCGCTGGTCACAAAGCATAAGGGCGTTAAAATTGCGCTGTGGGCGATCTATTTCCTGGTGGCGATTTCCCGTATGTACCTGGGAGTGCATACGCCGCTGGACGTGGGGGTCAGTTTGATTGTCGGCCTGGCGCTGGTGTTTGCGCTGCGTCCGGTGTTTGCCGGGGAGGAAACGCCGCCCCGGCGTATGTATATCCTTTTTGCGGCCATGCTTTGCCTGGCGGCGCTGTATACCGTCTATGTGGAAGCCTGGCCTTTCCCGGCCGATATTGAAGCCGAAAACCTGGCGGAGGGAACAAAAAATGCCTATACCCTGCTGGGGGCCGTGGCGGGCATGCTGACGGCTTACTGGCTGGACCAGCGCTATGTGCATTTTACGGTCCGGGGATCGCTGCCTGCCCAGGCCGTCAAATTGGCGGTGGGCCTGGCGCTGACCATCGGCTTGCGCGTCGCGCTTAAAAAACCCCTGAACACGCTGCTGAACGGGGCGGCCGTGGCGGATGCCATCCGTTATTTCGTCATGGTGGTGTTTGCTGCCGGGATCTGGCCCATGACTTTCCCCTGGATTTGCAAAAAGCTTCCCGCGAAAGGAACGGCTTCCCATATCCCCGCATAGGATGCAGCAGGGTTGCGAAAGCGGCCCAAAATGCAAAATCGGGTGATATTATGGCAAATTGTTGCTGCAATAATTCGCAGTTTATGGGCTGCGGTTCTATCTTTGGCTGTAATGGTGGCTGGCGTCCGGTGTATGGACCCACCGGCCCCACGGGTCCCACCGGTCCTGTAGGCCCCACCGGACCTTCCGGCGATGGCGTGCCCGGCCCCACGGGTCCCACCGGTCCCACCGGCCCCGAAGGCCCTGCGGGCGCGGATGGCGCTGCGGGCGAAATCGGTCCCACCGGTCCTACCGGTCCCGAAGGCCCTGCGGGCGCGGATGGCGCGGATGGCGCCGAAGGCCCCACCGGTCCCACCGGTCCCACCGGTCCCACCGGTCCTACCGGTCCTGAAGGCCCCGCGGGTGCGGATGGCGCTGACGGCGCCGAAGGCCCCACTGGTCCCACCGGTCCCACTGGCCCAGAAGGCCCCGCAGGCGCGGATGGCGCTGATGGCGCCGAAGGTCCCACGGGTCCCACCGGTCCTACCGGCCCCACCGGTCCGGCTGCGCCCGCTGTACAGCAGGTCTTTGCCCAACTGGCACAGACGCAGGCTGTGGCTGAAGGAGATTTGTATGCCCTGTCGCTGCAGGCGTCTCGGAGCCTGAACCGGGAGATCGTTCCCGGGGTAAATGAAGTGGTGCTTCATCCCGGCATCTATATGATTTCCTATACGGTGAGCAGTGATGGCAGCACAGCAGGCGCTTATCGCGTGATCCCGATGCTCAACGGCATGCCCATGGCGCAGTACAGTGCCGGGGCCGTCGCCACGGCAGGCGCCCAGAGCAGCGCTTCTGCTTCCTTCATCATCAATCCCGCCGCCGCTTCTGTATTCCAGCTGCGCGCGAGCATTTCCGGAACCTCCATGAACCAGAATGTCAGCGTCAGCATTGTAAAACTTATTTAATCGTATAAAGGGGAGCCGTCGGTTAAACCGGCGGCTCCTCTGATTGTATATTTACTCCTGCGGCCCGGTCAGCTCATCCCGCCTTGGACGGAAAGATGAAGGCGTGACGCCAAACTGTTCAAAAAAAGCGTGACAGAAGGCCGAATGATCGCTGTAGCCGCATTTCTTTCCGGCGCTGAGCGCGCCCTCGCCGGCGGATAGCAGTTCGCTGGCAAGCAAAAGACGCTGAAGCTTGATGTAGGCGTAAGGCGCGTGGCCCGTGGCCGCCTTGAACCGGTGCTGAAAGGAGGAACGGCTCATGCGCAGGTGGGCGGACAGCGCGTCGCAGGTCAGCTTTTCGGTCAGGTGAGACTGGATATAATGCAGCGCCTGGGCGATTTTCTCATCGGATGGCGCGTCCGGATGGCTGATATTGGATTGTTCGGGCGCGCGGCATATAAGGACCAGCAGCTCAGTAAGCAGCGCCCGGGATAGGGCGGGGGCATAAGGGGACGCTTCCTGGATGGCTTTTTCCATGCGGGAAAACAGGCTGTAGATAGCCGCCCGATCGGCTTCGGGAAGGCGCAGCAGGCTTTGGCCGCCGGTCCGCGCCCGGATAAAGCAGGCGTTCAGCCCGCCGGCCTCGGGGGCCAGCGAAGCAAGAAAAGCGCTGTTCAGGTACAGGATATACCGCTCGTAGGGCACGTCGGAAAAAGAATGCATCCGATGCAGCTGGCCGTGGGAAATGACCAGCAGATCGCCTGGACTGAGCTGCGCGGTCTGGCTTTCCACGGTATAGGATACATGGCCGCTGCGGAACAGCACGATCTTGTCAAAGGTATGAAAATGCCAGTCCACCTTCAGTTCCTTTTGGTCAATGGTGTGAAAGAGCCGAAATTCTTCACGCAGGTATCCGCGCTCGCTGCCGCTGATTTCCATGGCTTGCGCTCCTTATGTCCGTATTCGGTCAAACAGTCCGTACATCAGCCTGGTGTACCATTTGGGCCGCTGGAAGCGCCCTGACTGATAACCCAGCATATAGTCGATCAGGTGCAGCGGTTCCTCCAGCCGCTGCGCGCGCGTTTCACCGCGGGGGATGCGCGCCTTGCGACCCGACGCCCGCATGCCTGCCGATATCCGGCAGATCATTTTGGCCCGGGCCATATGGTAATCGCTGGTAACGATCAGCACATGGGGCCGTTTGCCGGGCAGAAGCTTCCGGGCGTTGATGAAGTTTTCCACCGTCAGCTGGGATTGGGCCTCCATGCGGATGGCGCTGTCCGGCACGCCAAGCTTCAGCAGCGCTTCCCGCATGACCTGGGCTTCGGTCGCCGGTGTGCCCGGCGTTTGCCCGCCACAGGGGATGATGGTTTCGGCCAAGCCCTCCTCAAAGCATTCTGCGGCGGCCCGGATGCGCAGCGTCAGCTCGTGCCGGGGCGTGCCGTCGGCGTTGAGCTTCAGGCCCAGCAGCAGGATTGCGTCATAGCGGCGCTTCATTGAACAGCCTCCCTGTAATTTTATTTGTGTGAGGTAAAGAGGAGTATAAAGCTTTTTCTATCCCCATCCTGCGCTTGCGCATTGTGCCGGATAGTTCAGACATTACGCCGGCAAATCTATTTTGCCAACGAAGCTGTAATAGATTTCGACGCCTTGTTTGCGGGTGCTGTTTTTCATCGTGATAGCACGCATGGACGACGCTTCGACAAATTCTCTTAGAAGTGTGTGTGCCAGTCCTTCAAAGCTTGTGTACTTCTGAACAGCCTTCAAGAAGCAGTCCGCATTGGCCATGTCCTCCTCTGCTTTGGAAAGCTCCGCTTCCAGCTTGGCCTCGCGGCCTTTGAGCCGCTTTTGCTCCGCCTCGTAGTCGCCGGATAGCTCCGTAAACCTTTTTTACAGCCCAGCAAGGAAAGCGCGAGTGCCGCAAACAGGAACAGCAGGATAACGTTCTCCATTGTTCACCCTGTTTGTGGTACGGCAGGGGGAGATTACAGCTCCTTTTTTTCAAAAATGTGAACAGATATTATCATGGATAGAATGAGTATAATAATGCCAGCGCCAAGAAGCATCGGGACAATAGACACCGGCAGGTTCTGCAAAAATGCAAAAACCGAATTCATATCAAGATGAAGCATTTGGACTACGATAGTCGGCATAAGACAAACAACCATTATGCCAAGGGAAAATACGAGCCGCGCCTTTGCGATCCCGTGTTTGATCGCAATCGGGGTATATATACCATACAGGAACACTCCGATTAAAAGGAGAATCAAAGCCTCTCCAAAGCTCAAAGTATTCAGCCGTGGATAGAGCAATGCGACAATCGAATACACAGCAATACATCCCACACTGAAAAGCAGATAGCAGATATACTTAGCAATGACATATTTCTTGCGAGAGTATGGCGCAGCGCAGAGAAGCGCCGTCGCTTTTGGGCTCTTTTCTTCTTCTGTCGCAACTGTCTGCATAAATGAAAGGTCAGCCATAATTGCCATATACAGAAAAGCAAACGACCCTATCCGTGCTAGATATGAATCCCCGTCCAGCGTTGCTATCAACAACGGAGCAAGAATACAGATTCCTAAAAGAAGCGCAATGCTTTTCCTCACCAGCAGAAAATCCTTTTTGACAAGGTTAGCGATCATCCTTTTCACCT
>JAFUGB010000275.1 GCA_017469605.1 Clostridia bacterium | reverse complement strand
ATATGCGAGGCAACTTTTTTCAACTGGTGTAAAAAGTTGAGGAAAAACGATCACGCTAATAAAAGCGTACATTTATAGATTATGGCTTGAGTAAATAAAAACGCGGAATTTTGAATATTTTCACGGATTGATAGTGAAAATCTTTTCTAATTTCGTAACATAATCAGGCTTCCGATTTGAAATTCTTTTCAAAATTGGAGGCTTTTGTTAATTTTAGCGACAATCAGAAGCGTCAATTTGCTTCAATAAGAAATCTACACCTTTATATTGCCCTATGCGCAATATATTTCGGGAAAAAACACCGTTACGGATGCGCTTGCTGAACAAAAAGCGGCAGAGAAAAATACAACAGTTCCCAAGGGAGTAAAAGCAAATGAATAAGTTTTCTTCTGATTCCCGTTTTGCTGGGATCAAACCGTTTCACGCGAAAGTTTGGCTCGCGTCGCCAACAACCCATGGCGACGAACAAAAATGGGTAGATCAGGCATTCAGAAAAAACTGGATTTCCACGGTGGGGGACAACATCAACCGGATAGAGAAAATCATGGCGGATTATATTGGCGTTCAGTATGCCGTGGCGCTTTCTTCGGGTACATCGGCGCTGCATCTGGCCATTAAACTGGCTGGTGAAAAGCTTTATGGCAGGGCACGGCCGGGGATGGGCACGCTTCAGAAGCATCGTGTTTTCTGTTCGGATATGACCTTTGCCGCTTCGGTAAACCCGGTTACCTATGAAGATGGGGAAGCCGTTTTTATCGATACGGAGCCGGGATCCTGGAATATGTGCCCGGAAGCGCTTGAAAAAGCCTTTCGGCTGTATCCGGAAGTAGGGCTGATCGTGGTGGTTCATCTGTATGGGACGCCCGGAAGGATGGAAGAAATCAGGCGGATTGCCCGCCGCCACGGCGCAATGATCATTGAGGACGCCGCCGAAGCGCTGGGCGCAAAATACAAGTTCAACGGGCAATGGGTGAAGTGCGGAAATCTGGGACAGTATAATTGTCTTTCATTTAATGGGAATAAAATCATTACAGGCTCCAGCGGCGGAATGTTTGTGACCAACGATCGGGAGGATGCGGCCAAAGTGCGCAAGTGGTCCACCCAAAGCCGTGAGGGCGCTCCCTGGTATCAGCATGCGGAAATTGGCTACAACTATCGGATGAGCAATATTATCGCCGGAATTATACGCGGACAGTTTCCATATCTGGAGGAGCACATTGCCCAAAAGAAGGCAATATACCGGCGATATAAAGAGGGGCTTTCCGATCTTCCTGTTCGCATGAATCCCTATGATCCCCAAAGGAGCGAACCCAACTTCTGGCTGTCCTGTATGGTGATTGATGAAAACGCCATGTGTGAAACCCATCGGCAGGAAATGGATGCTTCTTATGTGTATGAACCCGGGAAAAGCTGTCCAACTGAAATCCTGGAGGCGCTTTCCAGCTTCAATGCCGAAGGACGCCCGATCTGGAAGCCAATGCACATGCAGCCGGTGTACCGTGACCGCGCGTTCATTGCCGCGGCCGGCAGCGATGTCGGAGCAGATATTTTCCGAAGGGGATTATGCCTGCCGAGCGATAACAAGATGACGACGGAGCAGCAGGACGGAATCATTGATATCATTCACAGATGCTTTCAATAAAAGGAAGGATGCGCTATGAAAACGATTTTGTTAACAGGGATCGGCGGGCTTACGCCCCGCTCCATTGCGTCCATCATCAGGGAGAAGCATCCCGATTATAAGATCGTGGGCTGCGATATTGAGAAAAAGGCCGTGGGCTTTTATATAAAAGGGCTCGTTGACGCGTGTTATGTCGTTCCGCGCTGCGGTTCAGATGCGTATTTTCCGTGTATTGAACGATTGGTAAAAAAAGAACATGTGGATTATGCCTTTGTTCAACCGGAAAGCGAAATCATCGCCTGGGGCGATTATTATGAAAAGAACGGCAGATATCCCTGCCCTGTATTCATGACGGACAAGCGGCTGTCCGCATCGCTCAGAAATAAATCCATGATGGCGGAGCTCCTGGCGGGTACGGAGTTTATTCCCCGAACAATCAAAGTAACGCAGGATCAGCCAGCGTATGCGGAGGTTGAAAAGATCGGTTTTCCGTGCTGGATTCGCGCCGCCGAAGGAACGGGCGGCCGCGGCTCCCTGCGCCTTGACGGCATGAACAGCTTTAAAAGCTGGCTTTTCATCAATGGGAACATTCCGGAATTTACCGTTTCTGAATTTTTGCCGGGGCGGCATCTGGCAAATCAGATGCTCTATTACAACGGCGAGTATGTGAAGGGCGCCGCGCTTGAGTGCGTGGAATATGTCATGGCCAATACCGCGCCCTCTCATGTGACCGGAAATACCCATTTTGGACGCTTCCTGAATGAGGACCGCATCAACGAATTCTGCGACAGATGCGTAAAATACTTGGAGAAAAAGCTTGGCGTATCGGCCCATGGCGTCCTTTCCTTTGATTTAAAGGAGGACGGGCAGGGCAATTTGAAAGTAACGGAAATCAATATTCGGCATATGGCGTATACAGGGGTCATGGCGCGCGCGGGGTTTGACCTGATTGAGGATACCATCAAAATCCTGGAGGATGGCAATTGCGGCGGTGTGGAAAGGGATCTATACCATCAATATGATAAACCGTATGTTTTTCTCAGGGATGTGGATATTCAGCCCATTATCCTGGAAAGTGAAGAGGTATTCAACAGGCACGGAAAGATATGATGATCCACGCGTACGAAAGATGAAACGGATGAAAAAGCCATGGATGAAAAGGGACTGTACCGAAGATATATCAAAAGGATGCTGGATATTGTTATAGCCTTCCTGGGTCTGCTGGCGCTCAGCCCGCTGATGTTGCTTATTGCCTTTCTTGTCCGGGCAAGGCTGGGAAGCCCCGTCCTTTTCAAGCAGCCAAGGCCGGGGAAAAATGAGCGGATATTCTATCTCTGCAAGTTCCGCAGCATGACCGATGAGGCCGGCGAGGATGGGCGTCTTCTGCCGGACGCAAAACGGCTGACGAAATTTGGCAGGTTCATGCGCGCAGGCAGCCTTGATGAGCTGCCCCAACTGATCAATATTCTCAGAGGGGACATGAGCTTTGTGGGGCCGCGCCCGCTTTCCATTTATTATCTGCCCCATTATCCGGCGGAATTCCGCAAAAGGCACGCGGTAAGGCCGGGTTTGACGGGGCTGGCGCAGGTGAACGGAAGAAACAGCCTGCCATGGGACGAACGCTTCAGGGCGGATATACAATACGTTCAATCCATATCGCTGGCGCAGGATGCCGGGATCATGCGCGATACCTTTTTGAAGGTTTTGAGGCATGCTGATGTTTCAATTCGCGGAACCGATTGCCTGAAAGACTATGGGTGCTACAGCGTTTTAAAGGAGCATTATATGGAAGGAAAGCAATGGACGGGCATGACGTATGCTGAAATAGGCAGCTATTTCTGGCTTGCGGGAAACAAGATGGAGGGCCGGGAAAACGGCATTGCCTGGCTTCCCGTGATGGAAGACGGCTGCTTTACGTTTTCCGGCAGGAGCGCGATCGATTTGGCCCTTCGGGATATTCTGGACAGCCGTCGGGTGGGGAAGGCATACGTTCCATCCTATTGCTGCGTATCCATGCTGCAGGCATTTCTTGACCGGGGAATTAAAACGGTGTTTTACCAGGTTGGATACAAGGAAGGGCAATTTACATACCAGCTGCCCCGTGCCGGCAGCGGGGATGTAGTCCTGATCATGAGCTACTTTGGCTTGGGCGCGAAGCAGGCGCACGCGGCTATTTCCCAGCTGCATGCCCTGGGCGCTGTGATCATCCAGGATAGGACGCATTCGCTTCTGCGGGAGGAGCCTGCCTGCGCGGCAAGCGATTATGTGGTCGCCAGCCTGAGAAAATGGTTTGCCGTCCCAACGGGCGGTTGGCTGGGAAAAAGAAGGGGAAAGCTCAGCGGGAAACCCACCGCGGAAAGCAATGAGACCGTGCGCGAAAAAATTGCTGCCATGAAAGAAAAATATGATTACCTCACCGGCAGCGTCAAAAGGAAGGAAAGCTTCCTTTTGGCGCAGGCGAAGTTTGAAAACGAGCTGATACATGCGGATCGGCTGCTTAAAATTGACGGCACGTCCGAGAATATCATACGGCGGGTGGATGCAGGCCAAGTGATCGATAAGCGCAGAAGAAACGCGGCGCTGCTGATCAAGGGACTCAAGGATTTGGAGGGGGAGGTCCTGTCGTTCCCGCAGATTGATTTAAGCCGGGATACGCCGATTTTTGTTCCCATTTTTCTGAAAACGGAGGACAGGGATTCCCTGAAAAAATTCCTGTCTGCCCGGGGCATCTATTGTCCGGTGCATTGGCCCGAGACAATGGGCGCGCCCCAGGGCATCAGAGAAAATGAACTGTCGCTGATCTGCGATCAGCGATATGGCGAAGGGGATATGCATGCCATTGTGGCCGCTGTTCATGAATGGCATGAAACCCTTCTCAGGGACAGAAAAGCGATGATGGATGGAATGCGGGCAGCGGGAAATGAGGGAAGAAGAGGATGAATCTGCAAGGAAAGCGCCTGCTGATTTTAGGCGGCTCAAGAATATCCTGCCAAATCGTGAAGCATGCCCGGCGCATGGGAATTATTACGGGCGTGGCTGACTGGTACCCAATGGAACAATCCCCGGCCAAGCAAATTGCGGACGAGGCGTATTTTGAAAACACAAGCGATACAGATGCCATGGCGGCGTTGGTCAGGGAAAGGAAATTTGACGGCGTGATCACAGGGTTTACCGATTCCGTTTTGCCCTATTATGCGGAGATATGCGAAAAGGCCGGCCTGCCCGCGTATGGGACGCGGGAACAGTTTAAAATATTTATTGATAAAAGAAAATATAAGCCCCTGCTGCGAAAATATGAAATCCCCACCATTCCGGAATATGATGTTGCGCTGGAAAGGCTTGATGAAACAGCGGCGCAAATCGACTATCCTGTCATCGTAAAACCGGTGGACGGCAGCGGCTCCCGGGGGATTAGCGTGTGCGCAAACAAGAATGAGCTGATGCAGGCGTTCATTTTTGCTTCGGAAGCCTCCAAAACGAAGCAGGTGTTGGTGGAGCGGTATATCGACAATAAGGAAGTAACCGTTTTCTGGCTTTTTGCTGATGGAAAATACTATATGACCCTGCTGGGGAACCGGCATGTGAAGCACAACCAGGAGGGAGAGCTCCCGCTGCCCGCTGGGTATACCTATCCGGCCGCGGTCCAGCCCAGGTTTCTAAGGGAAGAGGCGCCCAAAATGGAAGCGATGTTCCGCTCCGTTGGAATTCGGAACGGCATGATGTTCATGCAGTGCAAGATCGTTGACGGAACATGTGCGGTATATGATATCGGCTATCGTTTGACAGGAAGCCTGGAATATATCAATCTCAGGGGCGTGTGCGGTTATGACCCGTTGGATATGCTGATCCATTTCGCCCTGACTGGCGATATGGGCGAACCGGATATGGACAAGAAAGCCGATCCTTTTCTTGGCGGGAAATATGCCTATAATGTTTCACTGCTCTGCAAGCCCGGGAAGATTGCGAAGATCACAGGGCTGGAGGATGTCCAAAGGCTTCCCGGGGTTCTGGAGGTTGTGCTGGCGCATCCTGAAGGCGATACGATCACCCGGGCGATGAAGGGACGCCTTGCCCAGATCACGGTTCGCGTCCTGGGGAGCGCGGATACCGTGGAGCGGATGAAAAAGGAGATGCTCGCGATCCAGCGGCTTGTTCATGTGATCTCGGAAACCGGTGAGGAAATGATCCTGCCCGGCCTGGAGGAGGATGATTTTAACGGAAGCGTTTACAAATGAACCAGCAGTTTGGCGGAGCACCAATCAAATACTGGAGGGGAAAACCATGGCGCCTCAGATCAGCATCATTATTCCGGTATATAACGCGGAAAAGTATCTTTCTGAATGCTTTGACTCAATTATAGAACAGACTTTCAAAAATTTTGAGGTTATCCTTATCAATGACGGATCAACAGATTGCAGCGAAGCGATTTGCCGGGAATACGCTGGTAAAGATAAAAGATTCCGATACATAAGGCAGGAAAATCAGGGCGTTTGCGCGGCCAGGAACGCCGGACTGAACGCGGCCGCGGGAGAACTGCTGGCTTTTATGGACGCGGACGACTGGCTGGCGGACAATGGCCTGGAGCTGCTGTATAAAGCGTATCAGAAGACAGGCGCGGATTTGATCGTGGGCAATGTGAATTTTGTTGACGGCGAAAGGAAAAGGAAAATCCGGATCTTTGATCAAGCCTTTACCGTGTCCGAAAAGCAGTGGATTACGCAATACGAAAGGGCGTGCATCGGCTACGGATACAATCCGCGCCCGGGGACCCGGAGCGAGCCCGCCGGTTTGGGCAGCCTATGGAACAAACTGTATAAAAGGGGGATCATAGAGGACAACGGCATACGATTTGATACGTACGTGCTGGGAATATATGAGGATAATCTTTTTGTCCTCGAATATTTGGAGCACTGCGGGTCGGTAAGCTATATCACCGATGTTGTATATAATTATCGGAAAGTGCTTGGCTCCAACAGTCCGGGATTCAAACCCACTACATTGGAAATCAACAGGCGTATTTTTAAAAGGATCAACGAATATATTGCAAAATACAAAAAGGAAAGTGAAAAGGACTTTGAAAAAGCCTTTTATATCTATGTTATGCGGCGGCTTGAGGTCAGCCTATCCGTTTATTTTTTCACAGGGCAAAACCGCGCGCCTTTCATCCAAAAGCTTAAGGAGCTTCATCGGCTGATCAGAAGAGAGCCCTATAAAACCGCCATAAAAAACGTGGAACACAGGCTGCTCAAGCCGAGCGCCAGATTTATATGGGTGTTTGCCCGGACGTATTCGGCGTTTATGATATGGCTTGGAGCGCGCGCGGAAAAATGCGGCGCAGCCGCGGTAAAAAGAATAAAAAGCGCAGGGATATCTGAAAACAGGGGATTGCAATGACAAATGAAAGCGGCTCATTGATGCAATTGCCGCGGTTGGACGGCGCGCGGCCTATGATTTGAGGTTGACTGAATGAGAAGGCAATACGAAATACTGACAGTTTTAATGACGGGCGCCATATGTGTATACAGCTTCTTTTCTGCGGTCAATATTGGCGCAGGAACCATATGCGGCGCCTGCGGTTTGTTGTTGACAGCCGCTGTTATATTAAATGCCGGCCGGATCAGAATCCGGTCGGTATACCGCAAATGGCTGTTCAATATCACGTGCGTATTTGTATGCCTGTTCTCGTCCCGACAGCCCATCCATGCGTACAATTTATATCTTTTCATGTTGATCCTGATGAGCATAGCCGTTTTTTCCTCTCCGGAGAAAATCAATTTGGAAATCATGATGAAAACGCTGGTGTTTTTTTCCAGTGTAACAATAACCGTCGTATTGCTTGAGGCTGTTTTTAAAAAGTCATTTCTTTCGCTTCTGTCGCCCTTCCTGTCCGGGAAAAAACTGTATATGGAGCAAATAAGGATCAGCAGGAAAAACGGCTATTACGGCTTATCCGAATACCCCAACGTCATTTCTGTGGCCGCGGCGATATTGCTGTTTTATTCGTTATGGCTGTCAAATAAAACATCCAGGATACGCAAATATATGCTCCTGGCGGCTTCAATGATCGGCCTGATCATCACAGGCGAAAGGTCCAACCTGATAT
>JAFUGB010000274.1 GCA_017469605.1 Clostridia bacterium | reverse complement strand
TTCCTGTGCGCTTCGCGCACAGGTTGGCCAGCTTTGCTGGCCTGCCCGGGAGCGATTCTTTGCGTTCAATTTGCCTGGTCGGGGCAATTGTTTGATTGCGTCCAACAGGCTGTCGCCGCCGAGGTCCAGGAGATGAAATCTCCTGGTGCAGGGTCTTAGGGGCCGCACAGGCCCCTATCATTTCCCTTCCCCGTCAAATTCCGATTTGCCTGAAACGTTCAATAAGAATCAGAATTCTTCCTCGTGTGCCTTGAAAAAGCTATAATATGCCCGAACGTTTTGAAGCTCGGTCCACCGGCGCACGCAAACCGGATTGCTGTCCAGGTCATAGATGCGCGCGCCGCGCATGGCCAGCACAAAGGGCGAATGGGTGGCGATGATAAACTGACAGCCAAAAAAGCGCACGCTGTCCTCCATGAAGCGCACCAGCTCAATTTGCCGTTCAGGGGACAGGCTGTTTTCGGGCTCGTCCAGCAGATACAGGCCGTTTTCACCGATTTTATTGGTAAAATAGAAAAACGCGCTTTCGCCGTTGCTTTGCTCGCGAATATTGCTTTTCAGGCTTTCCCGGGTATAGCGGCTCTGGGTCATATGCCGTGCCTGGTTCACCTTTTTTAGCTGATCGTAATCATCCAGGCTCCGCAGCTGAAATGCCTTGTGCTTGTTTTCAATATATTCTTCAAAAATTTCTTCCCGCCGCATATCCACGCCCTGGTTGATATGGCGCAGGCTGAGCATATAATCGAACACATCGTCGCTGGTGATGATGCGGCTGTGCCGGGGCAGGGAGCCACGCAGCGTGTAGTGGCACAGGCTTACGTAATCCTCAAAAAAACTGCTCCGGTTGTACAGCGTATCCCGCTGCAGGCGCAGGCGTTCGCCAATCACGTTGATGGCCGTGGTTTTTCCGCTGCCGTTACCGCCATACAGCACGGTGACCGGCTCAAAGGCCAGCTCCTCCACGCCCCGGCCGGACAGCACGCCGAAGGGATAAAAGCTGTCATAGCAGGTGCGCTTGACCTCCAGACGAAAATCAAATTCGCGGTCGGCATCAGGAAAGGTGAAGCGGCTCAGGTACAGCATGGCGGCTTAGGCCTTTATTTTGAAGGAATTCTGGCATTTGGGACAAACCACGTTTTTTTCGCCGCAGCCCCGGGTCAGGCGCATGCGGGTACGGCACTGGGGGCATTTAAAATACTTATACTGTTTCCGGTTGCGGAAACGCACCATGGCCTGGCGGAGCTCAGTGCGCACCCTGGCGGTCTTTTGCAGGTACAGAGCGTTTTCGGCCTGCCGCTTTTCCCGATTTTTGGAAAACACCCGGAAAATGGCCCAGATATATCCGGCGATGGACAGATACCAGCACAGCGTGCTGCCCAGGGCAAAGCTCAGAAACAGCAGCAGGATACTGGCGTACAGGATTGCCCGGCCCAGCTGGTCGGAGCCGTAGCTGCCATAGGTCAGTTTGCTGAAAAAAGCGCGGATACGCTGCATGAAATCCATGGTGACTGCTCTCCTTTTTCGTTTGTTTATTTATATCATACCACAAAATTGTCAATAAACAATGAATAATCTGGCATGGTTGACCAAAAGTGCTCCGGTGGCGTATAATGATACCGAAAAATGGCAGGAGGCAGTATGTTTGGTTATGTTTCGGTAAACCCGCAGGGGTTAAGCGAGGCGGAGCGCAAGCGCTTTCGCGGCTTTTATTGCGGGCTTTGCCATGTGCTCAGGGAACGGTATGGCGATATCGGCAGGCTGACGCTGAGCCATGATATGACATTCCTTTCGCTGCTGCTGGCGGCGCTGTATGAGCCGGAGGAGAAAACCGGGGAGGAGCGCTGCGCCCTGCATCCGCTGAAGCCGCATCCCGTTGTGCTGCAAGCGGCGGCCGAATACGCGGCGGATATGAATATCATTTTGGCGTATTATAAATGCATGGATGACGCCCAGGATGAGGGATCGCTGCGCGGCAGGGCGGGCCGCGTGGCCCTGCAAAAAGCATTTGAGCAGGCAGCGGAGCGCTGGCCGACGCAGAGCGGCACGGTGCAGGCCAGCCTGGAGAGGCTGGCAGCCCTTGAAAGACAGGAGAGCAATGATCTGGACGCCCTGGCGCGGCTGGCAGGCGATATGCTGGGGGCTTGCTTTCCGTGGAAGCAGGATGCCTTCGCGCCTTACCTGCGGGATATGGGCGCAGCGCTGGGCCGGTTTGTGTACCTGATGGATGCCTATGAGGATTATGACGCCGATGAAAAGCGCGGGCGGTTCAATCCTTTGCGCATGCTGCATTCAACGGATGATTATGAGGCGCGCATGGAGGAAATACTGACCATGGAAATGGCCCAGTGTACCCAGGCGTTTTCCCTGCTGCCCATTGAGCAGGATCTGGCGCTGATCAATAATGTGCTCTATTCCGGCGTGTGGGGCCGGTATGCGCGGCTGACCGAAAAACGAAAGGAAAAACAGGCATGAACGATCCCTATCAGGTGCTCGGCGTTTCGCCTTCTGCCTCGGATGATGAGGTGAAGGCGGCCTATCGGCGCCTTGCCAAGCAGTATCATCCTGACCGCAACAATGGGTCAGCTGAAGCCGAGCAGAAAATGATGCAGATCAATGACGCGTATGCGCAGATCGTGGAAATGCGCAAAAACGGCGGCGCTTCCCAGGACGGCTACGGCGGCTATCATTATGGCTATGGCTACAGCGGCTCCGGCCAGGCGCGGCAGTACGCCCCGGAGTTTGAATCCGTGCGGCGGCAGCTAGATTACCGCGATTTCCGGGGCGCCATGGAAACGCTGGAGCGGATGAATACCCAGAACGCTGAATGGTATTACCTGGTCGCCCGGGCGCGCCAAGGCATGGGCGATGATATCGCCGCCCTCAATTTTGCCCGGCAGGCCGTTCAGATGGACCCCAATAATATGGAGTATGTAAGCTTCCTGCAGCAGATGAGTATGGGCGGACAGCAGTATCGCCAAGCGGGCATACGCTATGGCGGCATCCAGAATTTCCTGTGCCAGAATCCCTGCCTTACCTGCCTTTTGTTCAATCTTTGCTGCGGCGGAGGCTGCGGCACAAGGATCTGGTGCTGCTGATCAAAAAAGGCAGCGTTTGTCGGCGTAAAAGCCGCGCGGACCGTGCGCTTTGCGCACAGCGAAAAGCAGACGGACAGGCCGGAAAGTGAACAAGTTCATTTTCCCGGCTGACCGCCTGCTTTTTTGATGCCCTGAAGCGCTCTTGGCGACAGAAGCGCTTCAGGCGCAGGTTGTTTGTTGACCGTCGATCCCGGCATCGCCGGGAGGGATGTCCAGGGGGCTTCCAAGAAAGCACGCCCCCGATTTGTCTCCTTACCCTGTGAATTCAAATGATGATTGTATTATGCCTGTACCCGGATTTTCATGATCCTTGCCAGCAGCAGGCTCAGGGCATAGCACGCGGCGGCGCACAGCACCACGGCGGCGCCCACGCTGGTGCCCAGGGGGACGGCGACGCACAGCCCCGCGATGCCGCTGACCAGGGAAATGATCACACTGAACAGGGCATGCTGGGCGGCGCTGCGGGCAATGTTTCGGGCGGCGGCGGCGGGCAGGATCAGCAGCGCGTTGATCAGCAGCACGCCTACCCAGCGGATGGAGAGCATCACGGCTACGGCCACCAGGATCACAAAACCGTATTCCACCGCCTTGGTGGGAATGCCGCGGCTTTGGGCCAACTGCGGGTTGATGGCGGTCAGAAGCAGCCGGTTATACAGGAGCACCCAAAGGACAATGCCGACGGCCAGCGCGATGGCCAGGTACAGGATATCGTTTGGCGTGATGGCCAGGATATCGCCCACCAGGATGGAGGAATACTTGCCGTATTTGCTGCTGCCCGAAAGGATCAGCAGCCCCAGGGCGATGCCCGCCGAGG
>JAFUGB010000273.1 GCA_017469605.1 Clostridia bacterium | reverse complement strand
GAGCTGGAGCCCAGGCGCAAGGGGCTGAAGGCCGATGAATACCAGGTCATGTCCCAGCAGCGGCGCAAGGAAATGGGCCTGGATGACCCGCTGATCGTGCGCTATCTGCGATGGATGGGCCTGTGGAAGGATACCGATGGCACGTTCAACGGCGTGCTGGAGGGCAACTTTGGCTACAGCAACCTGTACAAACGCAATGTGGTGGATGTTATCAAGACGCCCATGGGCAACACCATCTTCATCAATATATTCTCCACCGTTGCCTCGCTGGGCATCACCATCCCGCTGGGTATCTACTGCGCGGTGCACAAGGGCAAGCGCTTTGACAGTACCACGCAGGTGGTGACCATGCTGGGCTACAGCATCCCGGTATACATCATCGCCCTGATCTTCATGTACCTGCTGTGCGTGCTGTGGCGCGTGTTCCCCATCATGGGCCAGAAAACGCCCGGCATGGAGTACACCAGCAAGTGGCAGGAATTTGTGGATATGCTGTACCATATCGCCCTACCGGTGATCGTAATGACCTTCGGCTCCCTGGGCGGCATGACCCGCTATGTGCGCTCCTCCATGATCGATGCGCTGAGCATGGATTATATCCGCACCGCCCGGGCCAAGGGCCTCAGGGAAAAGGTGGTCATTTACAGCCATGCCTGGCGCAATGCCCTGCTGCCGGTCATTACCAGCATCCTGGGCTGGTTCCTGGGCATCTTCGGCGGCTCGGTGATCATTGAGAACACCTTCTCGCTGAACGGCATGGGCAAGCTGTACTGGCAGGGACTGAACAACCTGGACTTTGAGCTGGTGCTGGCCATCCAGATGTTCTATTCCATCGTTTCCCTGGTGGGCTCGCTGCTGATCGATATCAGCTACGGCCTGGTTGACCCGCGCGTGCGCGTGGATAAGTAAGGAGGGTCGGAGAAATGGCAAAGAAAAAAGGATTTTTCCTGACCCGCTGGTTCAAGCGCGCCTTTATGGGCACCGATCAGGAAGTGCGCGATTTCATGCAGGAAGAGCAGGTACAGACCCCCTTCCGCACCATGGCCAAGAATTTCTTTGGCAAGCATACCGTGCGCATTGGCCTGATTGGCTTCATTCTCATTTTCCTGTTTGTTTTGATCGGCCCCCGGTACTGGGTGCTGGATCTGTCTGACCAGGATTCCACGCTGATCAACCTGCCGCCCTCCCAGGACATGATGGCCGTGCCCAAGGAGCTCAAGGGCAAGATCGCTGATATCGCCGCGGGCCGCACCTACGGCGTGGGCCTGGATACCGACGGCCACCTGCATACCTGGGGCTATACAAGGATTACGGAAAAGATCAACATTGCCGATATCCCGGACGAGGTGCAGAACGCCGATCTGGTGCTGTTCGCCGCGGGCGACGACCACGTGGTGGCCCTGGGCGACGACGGCCAGCTGTACGTATGGGGCAATACCCGTTTGCAGCAGGGCAACTTCTCCAGTGAAATGAAAAAGGCCATGAAGGCCCAGGACGAAACCTGGGACATCATCCAGCTGGAGGCCAGCAATCAGTTTTCGGCCGCCGTCAGCAGCGACGGCACGCTGTACCTGTGGGGCAACAGCAATATGGCCGATATCAAAATGCGCAAGCAGTACCAGGGCAATATTGCCAAGGTGGCGCTGACCAGCAACGAATATATCTGCCTGCTCAAGGACGGCACGGTGGCCTATACCGGCTATAAGGACAAGGGCAGCGCCTTTGCCGCCATTCCCAAATCGCTGGAAGGCGTAACCGTAGTGGATATCGCCGCCACCAGCGGCACCATGGCCGCCGTGACCGAGGACGGCCGGGTGGTGGTATGGGGCAACGATAAGAACGGCGAAAAGAGTGTCCCCGAATTTGTTTCTCCCGTAAAGAAGCTCTATGCCGGACGCTTCCATTATACCGCGCTGCTGGAAAACGGCGACGTGGTAAGCTGGGGCGGCAACAAATACCACCAGATCGACGTGCCCGACAGCGTGGCCCATGGCGCCAATATCCGTGAAATCTACACCGGCAACTTCCAGAACTACGCTGTGATGGAGGACGGCACGGTGGAAACCTGGGGCCTGAAGGGCTTTGTGCTGGGCACCGACGGCCAGGGGCGCGACCTGCTGACCCGTATCGTCAATGGCGGCCGCGTCACCATGACGGTGGGCGCCATCTCGGTGGTCATCGCCACCATCATCGGCGTGGTGCTGGGCGGCATCGCCGGGTACTTCGGCGGCAAGGCGGACCTGCTGATCATGCGTATCGCTGAGATCGTGGGCGGCCTGCCCTTTATTCCCTTTGCCATGATCCTGTCGGCCGTTATCGGCAGCCGCCTGGACCCCACCCAGAAGATGTACCTGATCATGGTGGTGCTGGGTGTGCTGAGCTGGACCGGCACCTGCCGCCTGGTGCGCGCCCAGATCCTGGCCCAGCGCGAAATGGAATACGTGACCGCCGCCAAGGCCATGGGCATCAAGGAAGGGACCATCGTGTTCCGCCATATCCTGCCCAACGTGATCAGCCTGCTGCTGGTCAGCATGACGCTGGACTTTGCCACCTGCATGCTGACCGAAAGCTCCCTGTCCTACCTGGGCTTCGGCATCCCGCTGCCCACCCCCACCTGGGGCAACCTGCTCACCGGCGCCAACAACAGCATCGTGATCCAGCAGTACTGGTGGCAGTGGATATTCCCGGCAACGATCTTTGGCATCTGCACCATTTGCATCAATATGATAGGCGACGGCCTGCGCGACGCCGTTGACCCGAAGAGCGCTGAACGCTAAGGAGGTGGAGAGACGTGGCATTACTTGAACTTAAGGATCTGCATACCTTCTTTACCACCAAGCGCGGTACCGTAAAGGCCGTGAACGGCGTGAGCTACAGCGTGGAAGCCGGCCGTACCCTGGGCGTTGTGGGTGAATCGGGCTCGGGCAAGAGCGTGTCCGCCATGAGCATCCTGCAATTGCTGGACGGCAACGGCTACATTGAATCCGGCAGCATCATGTTTGACGGGCGGGAGCTGACCAAGCTGAGCCGCACCGATATGTATAAGATCCGCGGCAACGATATTTCGGTGATTTTCCAGGAGCCCATGACCAGCCTGAACCCGGTGTTCACGGTGGAAAAGCAGGTGGCCGAGCCCTTCATGATCCATCAGGGCATGAATAAAAATCAGGCCCGGGAAAAGGTGATCGAGATGCTGAAGGACGTCAAGATCCCCAACCCCGAGACCGTGGCCAAGCAGTATCCCCATCAGCTGTCCGGCGGCATGCGGCAGCGCGTGATGATCGCCATGGCGCTGGCCTGCCAGCCCAAGCTGCTGATCGCGGACGAGCCCACCACGGCGCTGGACGTGACCATCCAGGCGCAGATACTGAAGCTGATGAACGAGCTTAAAAAGGAGCACGGCACCTCCATCCTGTTCATCACCCATGACCTGGGCGTTATCGCCCAGATGGCCGATGACGTGGCTGTGATGTATTGCGGCCAGGTGGTGGAAATGGCGCCTGCCCGCACCATTTTTACCAAGTCTGTATTCTCCCATCCCTATACCGAGGGGCTGATGACCTCCATTCCCCGGCTGGATACCCCGGCCAATGAGCGCCTGGACGCCATTCCCGGCGCCGTGCCCCATCCCCTGGACCTGCCCAAGGGCTGCAAGTTTGCGCCTCGCTGCAAGTATTGCACGGGCCGCTGCATGGAGGAAGAACCTGAACTGACCGAGGTCATGCCCGGCCAGCAGGTGCGCTGTTTCTATGCGCGAAAGGAGGAGCGTCATGCAAACCTTGCAAAAAAGTGATCGCAAGCCGCTGCTGAAGATCAGCAACCTGAAGCAGTATTTTCCGCTGAAAACCAAGGGGCTTTACGTTAAGGCCAACGATGGCGTTACCCTGGACATTTATGAGGGGGAAACGCTGGGCCTGGTGGGCGAATCGGGCTGCGGCAAGAGCACGCTGGGCCGCACCATCCTGCAATTGTACCGCCAAACCGATGGCCGCACCATGTATTACGGCAAGTCGCTGGACGATATCGCGCCGGAATATGTGGGGCAGACCATCCGCACATTGGATAAGCGCAAGGCCCAGCTCAAGGAGCTGGAAAAGAAGCGCGACGCCCTGCAGAAGGAATACGACGGCATGGCTGACGGCCACGCCAAGTATGCCAAGCTCAACGAGCTCAACCAGGCCAAAAAGGAAGCGAACGACGCTTTCCTGGATATGGCCAACCTGGTGGGCGGCTTTATCAAGGTGGACGATACCAAGCCGGTGATCGACGCCTTTAGCAAGGTGTACCATCTTTCCTCCAAGCAGTGCCAGCTGGAGCAGAAGCTCAGCAGCGCGCAGCTGGATCTGGACGATGCGGACTATGCCGTGAAAACGGCCAAGGACGCGGGAAAAAATTCCTCCGGCGCCGAAAGCAAGCGCAAAAAGGCCCAGGACAAGGTTAACGGGATCAAGGCGGAGATTGACGAAGTAAAGCGCGAGCTGATCACCGCCCGCGCCAGCATCGACGAAATGCGCAAGCAGTATGCCAACGATCCTGAATTCCAGCGGCTGGAGGAATACCGGGACGACGGTATTGACCTGGCCCGCCTGACCTATAATGAGATCCGGCTGCTGCGCAGCGATCTGCAAATGATCTTCCAGGATCCCTATTCCTCCCTGAATCCCCGCATGACCGTGGGCCAGATCATTTCCGAAGGCATGATGGCTCATAACATGTTCAAAAAGAGCGACGCCCGTTTGCAGGAGAACATCATCAAGGTTATGGAGGATGCCGGTTTGCAGGCGTACTTCATCCATCGCTATCCGCACCAGTTCTCCGGCGGCCAGCGCCAGCGCATCGGCATTGCCCGTTCCCTGGCTGTAAAGCCGCGGTTTGTGGTGTGCGACGAGGCGGTATCTGCCCTGGACGTGTCCATTCAGTCCCAGATCATCAACCTTCTGCAGGACCTGAAGGAGCAGCAGAACCTGACCTATCTGTTCATTACCCATGACCTGAGCGTGGTCAAGTATATCTCTGACCGCATCGGCGTTATGTACCTGGGCAATATCGTGGAGCTGGCCGATTCCCAGGAGATTTTCAGCCATCCGCTGCATCCCTATACCGAGGCGCTGATGAACGCCATTCCCACCACCGATGTGGAGACCGAAAGGGAACTGCAGATCCTGGAGGGCGATATCCCCAGCCCGGTGAACCCGCCCAAGGGCTGCAAATTCCATACCCGCTGCAAATACTGCACCGAGGTGTGCCAGCATGTGGAGCCTGAATGGGTGGAGGCGGCGCCCAATCACTTTGTGGCCTGCCACCATATCCTGGGCAGCCAGACGGAGGAATAAGCATGCTGTTTCAGGGACGTTACGATAGGGCGCGGAAGCTTCAGAAGGAGCGGATGAACGGCAAGGAACGGGCTTTTGATGATGAAAACCTGGCCGATAAGCTGGAAAAAAATGATACGCTGGCGCTGATCCTTTCGGCGTTGATGGTGTTCATTCCCGCTGCGCTGGGGGTGCTGGCTATTGTGGCGCTGATCGGATATGTGTTTGTGATCCGGTGAAACTGTATAACAAAACAAGCGGCCCGTCGGGATGATCCGGCGGGCCGTTTGGGCATCGACAAAGTCGATGCCCCCGAAGAAAATGAAGAAT
>JAFUGB010000272.1 GCA_017469605.1 Clostridia bacterium | reverse complement strand
CTTTTTGGCGGCCAGGTTGGAAGCGGCGGCTTCCTCTTTGTCATTTGGCTGCCGGTGGTAGCCGATACGATTTTATGTTCCTTTTTTTCGGACATTGTTTTCACTCCAATCTGTTCAAGATCATGTTCAAATCCATTATACATATTTTTTTGTGTTTTTCAATAAATGGCGAAAACTTTATTGACGAAATCCCCCGGATGTCGCATAATGAAAGAAAGTGATATGAAAGGGGTTCCCGCCTTATGACCGATAATAAGGAATTTATCGCATATTTACCCGAAAACGATATGGACGAGATCTGCCGCCGCAGCGGTGCTTCCGGCGAAGAGGTGCGCAGCGTGCTGGACAGCCTGCTCCCCATGCTTACCGGCGGCAGCAGCGCCCAGGCCGCCGCCCAGTCGGCCTCCCAGAATACCGGCATTGATTTGGGAAAGGTGCTCAAAATCGTAGCGGCGGCAGCCCCGCTGCTTATGAGCCTGACCAGCACCGATACCAGCGGCAGCGGCAATGCGTCCGGCGGGCTCGGCAGCCTGTTGGGCGGGCTGCTGGGCGGGAGCGGAAGCAATTCCGCTTCCGGAGGAATTGGCAGCCTGCTGGGCGGCTTATTGGGCGGAAACAGCAGCGCAAGCAGCAGTTCTTCTTCCGGGGGAATGGGCGGCCTGCTGGGCGGGCTGCTGAACCTGACCAGCACCGATACCGGCAGCAGCACCGTTTCCACCGGCACGGCCACCGCCCCCGCGGGCACCACGGTGGTCCAGCATAAAAAAAAGACCTCCGCCGCCAAGAAGGAATCTTCCTCGTCAAAAAAGACTTCCGCCGCAGCCAAGAAACAGACAGCGTCCGCCAAGAAGACCTCCTCCGCATCGAAAAAAACAGCTGCCGCTTCTTCGGCTAAAAAAACCGGCTCCACCGCCAAGAAAACAGCAGCCGATTCCAAGAAAACCGCGAGCGCCAAAAAGAACACCGCCAAATGACACAATTCATAAATGACAGGCAGCGGCTGATAACCGAGCTGCAACGCTATATTCCCTGGAACGCGCAGGAGGAAAAGGATAAGCTTTTGATTTTAACATGCCTGAATTCCTTTCCCAATATCTTTACCCGGGAAAATCGCCTGGCGCACATGACGGTCTCAGCGTGGGTGGTAAATCCCACCTGGGATCGGGCGCTGATGGCCTATCATAATATTTACAAAAGCTGGAGCTGGCTGGGCGGGCACGCCGACGGCGAATGTGACCTGCTGGCCGCGGCGCTGCGGGAGGTCACCGAGGAAAGCGGTATTGCCCGGGTGCGTCCGCTGTCACCCCTCCCCTATTCGCTGGAGTCCCTCACGGTGGACGGCCATGTAAAGCACGGTGAATATGTATCTTCCCATCTTCATCTGAATATAACATACCTGTTGGAAGCTGACGACAGCGCGCCAACCGTTGTTAAGCCCGACGAAAACAGCGCCGTGGGCTGGTTCCCGCTGGAGGAAGCCGTAAGCATAAGCAGCGAGCCCTGGTTCCAGGAACACATTTATAAAAAGCTCAATGACAAATTGGAGGCGCTGAAGCGCGATACCGCCTTCCGGGGGGCCGGCAAGCGTCATCAGGAAAGCCTTACGGAATAGGAGCGCAGCCATGGCATTAACGGATTTTCCCAAAGTCTCCCTGGGTGTATTTCCCACCCCCATTCAGCGGCTGGACAACATCAGCCGGGAGCTGGCAGCCAACATATATGTAAAACGCGACGACCTGACGGGGATCGGCCTGGGCGGCAACAAGGTTCGCAAGCTGGAATACCTGCTGGCTGACGCCAAAGCACAGGACGCGCAGATCGTATTCACCACCGGCGGCGCCCAGTCCAACCATGCCATGCTCACCGCGGCCTGCGCGCTGAAAATGGGCATGACGCCTATCCTGATCCTGAAAAAGCGCGGCGTAACAGCATTGAAGGGCAATCAGCTGCTGGAGCGGCTGATGGGCGTGGACGTGCGCTTTATGGATACCGATGATTACGCTGACATTTACGCGGAAATGGATCGGGTGGGAACGGCCATAGGCAAACCCTACTATAAGATCCCCTGTGGCGGCTCCAATGCCCTGGGTTCCCTGGGCTATGTGGACTGCGCCCGCGAGATTGCAGAGCAGGGCATTCATTTTGACCACATCATCTGTGCGGAAGGAAGCGGCGGCACGATGGCCGGTTTGGCCCTGGGCGCAAAGCTGTTTTTGCCCGGTACAAAAGTGCACGGCATGATGGTAGATACCGACCCCTTCGATCAGATCACCCCCGCGCTGATGAGGCAGGCGGCGTCGCTGCTGGGTATAAATATAGAAATAAGCCCCGCGGACTACTCCCTGCGGAACATGTGCGGCCCGGGCTATGCGATCCCTTCCCCGGATGGCAATGCCGCTATCTCCCTATCTGCCGGCAAAGAAGGGATTTTTCTGGATCCGGTTTACACCGGAAAAGCGTTCGCCGGGCTCATCGCCCTGGCCCGGGAAGGCGCGTTCAGCCCGAATGAAAATGTGCTGTTCCTGCATTCCGGCGGCGCGGGCGGGCTATTTGCCGTGGATATGCAGGCATAGCCCTGCTTGCCCGGAAAAGCTCCTCCTTTTACAGGAAGCACGGCAAACATAGCGCGACAGCGTGATAATTTGAAAATTTCCTGATCAAACCATTGACAAAATTCATTGACTGTGATATAGTAACATACGTCGCCGGAAAGCGGCATGGTCGCATGGCTCAGTTGGTAGGACACGCTGGTAACTTTTACGAAACG
>JAFUGB010000027.1 GCA_017469605.1 Clostridia bacterium | reverse complement strand
GTGTATCTGTGCGCTTATGGCTGCGGCACCAAGAGCGGCAATCCTGACGTTATCCCTGCTCTGGGCCATAGCTATGCCGAAGCTACTTGGAAGGAAATCTCTGCTCCTACCTGCGGCTCTGAAGGCGTTGCTCGTCTGTACTGCGACCGGAATTGCGGTAACTATCAGCAGAAGGTTACTCCCAAGACCACCTATCATACCGATGAGGATGGCAACTATGTTGCGAATCCCTACACTGTCAACTATCTGCCTGCCAAGCCCGCTACCTGCACCGAACCCGGCTGCAAAGCCCTGAATAAGTGCCCCACTTGCGGTGCTGTTGATCCCCTGAACGATGGTTCTGCCACCAAGGTTCTGGGCCACAACATGAAGATCGACAAGAACCCCGATATGACTTACGTTGCTACCTGCACCAAGGATGGCCAGACTGTTCTGTACTGCGATCGCAAGATCGAATGGGGCGGAAATGTGGTTCCCTGCGGCCATGTCCAGGTTATCGTTGCTCCTAAGCTGGGCCACAGCGCTTCCTGGGTTCCCGCTGAAGTGAAATCTGATTACACTGTTTGGGAACTGCGTTGCAGCCGTTGCTATAACGAAGCTACCGGCGAAGGCGTTCTGGCTTCTCAGCTGGTCATGAAGGGTGAAAAGGCTCCCTCTGGCACCGTGAATACTGGCAACGCTGCCACCACCAAGAGTGTTGTTGCCACCAAGAACGGCACCACTGTGACCGCCAAGACCACCACCAAGACTACTACCAAGAAGGCCACTACCGCCACCACCACCAAGAAGGCCACCACCACCGCTACCGCCGCCAAGGCTCCCGCCGCCACTTCTGTGGTTGTTGCTCAGCCCGAAGGCACCAAGCTGGTTGAAGGTCTGAACCTGATCGATGGCAAGGCTGTTGTGGTTGCCAAGGATGGCAAGGCCACTCTGGTCTACGCTGAGGAAGGCTATGACGTGCTGCTGGGTGAAACCGTTCTGACGATCAATGAAGCTGTTGCTTACAACGCTGACGATCTGTTCACCACCGCCGCTGTCTCTGCTGCCAAGTAATCAACCAATAAAAAGGACGGCTCGAAAGAGCCGTCTTTTTTTGTTGGTCTAAAACAAAAGCCTTTCTAAACACTTGAATAAAAGAAAAGGGATTGGGCGAAAGCATTATATCAGATTATCACCCATCAAACGCCTTTGATAAGCGAAAACACAGTTTTCATTCGCCCGGTATTGCCATAAAACGCTGAAATTCCGCTTCCAGCTGTTCCCGATTGGGAAGATAAAGCTGATACTGGCTGACAAACACTTGATTTGTGATATTCTGCAAGGCATATTGCATCACCAAACGATCGCGATAGCTGCCCAGGATAATTCCGATAGGTTCTGTATCGCCCGCTGTGTTCATTTCTTCGCGATAGTAATTCAGATAGAAATTCATCTGTCCGATATCCTCGTGTTGAATCTCGCCGCGCTTGAGGTCAATCAGAACAAAGCATTTTAAAATCCGGTGATAGAACACCAGATCCACCATATATGTCCTTCCGGCTATCGTCATGCGTTGCTGTCTGCCAATATACGCAAACCCCTTCCCCAACTCCAACAGAAATTGGCTGAGATTGCTCACCAGCGCTTCTTCCAAATCACCCTCCCGATAGACGGGCATGGCAGGCAGACCGGTAAACTCAAACACATAGGGTTCTCGCAGGATATCCTGCGGCTGCTCAATAATCTGCCCTTCCCGGGCCAACCGGAGAACGGCATCTCGATCTGTGCTAAGCGCAATACGCTGAAACAGCATACTTTTCATCTGCCGTTTCAATTCGCGAACTCCCCAATGCTCCTGAATGCACTCCTTTTCATAGAATGCGCGCTCCAGCGGATCGTCCAGCTTTAGCAATTCAACATAATGACTCCAGGTCAATTTTCCAGACACCGTCTGGAATTTTGGATAAAGCAAATACATACGGCGCATGGCAAATACGTTACTTTTGCTAAAGCCTGTACCGTGTTGATTGGTTAAATCTTTGGAAAGCCGCTTCAAAAGCTCCGAGCCATATTCAGCCTTTACATTTCCTTGCTGTTCAAACTCTACAATATCCCGGCCCACTTCCCAATAGGTCTGCAAAATCGTATTGCTCACCGCATAAACAACCTGATTGCGCCCACGCTGCAGGACTTGCCCGATGGATTTCAAAAGCTGATTATATTGATCGTTCGACATACCGCCGGTTGTAATTATGTCACTCATCTCCTGATTACCTCCATTCTTATTATATCGATTTTTCCCCGGCATAGCAACTCTTTTATGCCCGGGCGTCTGCCGGACCCGCGTCATTGCCGTGACGCGCATTGCCGCCGCGGGCAAATGTACAATCATGAATTCCATATCTTTTTCCCGCATACACAACGCAGAAGATGACAAAAATATAAAAGTATGATATGATATGCGTACAAATTCCAAAGGAGGTTTTGTATGCTGCGCGTTGCCAATATACATGTTCCCCTGGGGACCCAAGCGGACGACGCGGCGTATCATGCCGCGCTGAAAAAGCTTCACGTATCCCCGGCGCAGGTGGCAAAGTGGCATATTTCAAAGCGCAGCGTAGATGCCCGGGATAAAGGAGACGTCCATTTTGTTTACGCGGTGGATCTCGTGCTTAACGGGGATGAAACCGCCATTCTCTCCAGGCTGAAGCCCGGCATTTCCTCCCAAGTACAGCCTACCCTGCCCCTGTCCCCCGCGGCGCTCCCGCCCCGTTCGCCCGCGCCGGTTGTGATCGGCATGGGGCCCTGCGGATTGTTTGCCGCCCTGTACCTGGCACGGGCCGGGTTAAAGCCCGTATGCCTGGAGCGGGGGCAGCCGGTGGAAGCGCGCAAGCAGACCGTCAGCGCCTTTTTCGCGGGCGGCCCGCTGCTTGAAAACAGCAATGTGCAGTTTGGGGAAGGCGGT
>JAFUGB010000271.1 GCA_017469605.1 Clostridia bacterium | reverse complement strand
GGGTGCGCTCCAGCACCTCGTCATTGCTGTCCACAATGACAACATCGTGCCCTTCCTGCGCCAGGCTTTCCACCAGCGTATGGCCAACTTTCCCGTCACCGATAACAAGAACTCGCATTTCCTTCACGCATTGTCTTTCGCAATGCACCCTCCACAAAAAATAGAAAATAACAAAACATATTATACCACAATACGGTTCTTTGGCAAATGCCTATTTTGGCGTTTCCACGCATGATTCCGTCCATATTGTCCCTTTATCGCTTTTTCTTGCCTAAATTTTTTATGCATGCTACAATAATTGCCGAAGGAGGGATCGCCTTGCTGACCATCCACGGAGGCAGGACGCGGCGATTATGGCCGCATCTTTTAAAAATCCTTGCGGACTCCCGCAACGAGGGGGTCCGCTGTATCCTGCTGGTTCCGGAGCAATATACTTTGCAGGCCGAAAGGGACCTGATCGACGGACTTCACCTGCCGGGTTTTTTTGACATTGAGGTTTTTTCCCTGTCGCGCTTTGTACAGCGCCTGTTTCAGCAATACAGCGGCGGCAGCGTCTCCATCAATGACAGCGGAAAAAACATCGCCATGGCCCGGGCTTTATTAACCTGCGCCAAAGGTCTCCATTATTATTCCCGTTCTGTTGAGCGGCGGGGATTTATTGCCCAAAGCGGAGAATGGATCGCTGATATGAAACGCGCGGAGGTGTCCCCCGCGCAGCTGGCATCCTACGCGGCGGCGCTGCCCGAAAGCGCGTTTCAGGACAAAGTATCCGACCTGGCGCTGATTTATCAGGCGTACGACAGCATTTTAGCCGGCAAATACGTGGATGGTGAGGACGCCCTGACACGCGCCATTGAAGTGCTTCCCATGTCCGGGATGGCGGAGGACGCGGACGTATTTGTCTACGGGTTTGATATCATTACGGACGACTTCGCCCGCCTGCTCTGCGCCATTACGCGCCGCTGCCGGGAATGCCATGTCTACCTGGTCATGGACCGGGAGGATGCGCCGGACGGCGACTGCTTCAAGCCCGTTCGGGACAGCGCCGATCGCCTGCGTACGCGCCTGCGCCAGTGCGGGCTGCGGCGAGAATGGCTTTGGCTGGATCCCGCGCCATTGAACGCCCCCGAAGATATTCAGTACCTGGAAAGCAAGCTGCTTTGCCCCTCCCCCAAGCCGTATCCGGAGCAGCCCCGGCACATTTCCCTGCTGGAAGCCGCGACACCCTACGCTGAGTCCCAGGAAATCGCGCAGCAGATCGCCCGCCTTTTAAAGCAGGGCATGCCCGCCGATGATATCTTCGTTTTGTTCGGCAGCGCCGAAAATTACGCAACCGTTATTGAGAGCGTTTTGCAGGCGTACGACATCCCCTATTACCTGGCTGTGAAGGACCAGCTGCAATATCATGGCATCTCCCAGCTTCTGCTCGCTTCCCTCCGCTGTGTATCCGCCGGATACCGGCGGGAGGATATGATCGACATCCTGAAATCCGGCTATGCCCCCCTGGATGACAGCGCGTGCTGGCTCCTTGAAAATTACGCCGTCCGCTATGGCATCAGCGGCGCCCGCTGGCACCTTCCCTTTACCCGGGGCGGGGAAGAAGAACGCCGCGTCCCCAACGAAGCCCGGGAAACGCTGCTGCCGCTGCTGGAAACGCTGCAAAAAGACCTCCGCGAGGCCAAAACCAGCGAGGAATCGCTTCGCGCACCCCTTGACTTTCTGCTGAGCTGCCATGTGTATGACAGGCTGGTGGAGCAGGAAGGCAAGCTGGTTTCGGCCCACATGGACGCCGACGCGCTGCGGGCCAGGCAGGTTTGGGCAAGGCTGCTTGCGCTGTTTGACCAAATGCACGAGATCGCCGGGGAATCCCGCATTCCGGGCCGCACCATGGTACGCATGCTGGAAGCGGGACTGCTTGACAATGAGATATCGGCCTTGCCTCCCACAGACGGCCGGATCACCGTGGGACAAATCGGCAACCTGATTCCGGCCGAGCCCAAGGTGCTCTTTGTTTGCGGCCTGGACAGCAGCGTCAGCGGCGTCAGCGCCAGCGGTTTGCTTTCCGATGAAGAAAAGGATTGCCTTTGCTCCGACCTCCACGCTTACCTGGGCATGAATGAAAACGATCACGACCTGATGGCCGACCTGGATATCTGGAAAGCGATATGCTCCCCCGTCCAAGCGCTGTATCTCAGCTATGCCCAAGCCACCCAGGCGGGCGTCGCCCAGCGGCCGGCCCAGGTGATATCCGCGATCCGTCGGATGTTTCCCAAGCTGATCGTGTACGGCAGCGTCAGCGACGCCGAAGGCAGCCTGCACCCCATGGCCCCCATCCCCGTATTGGAGGAAATCGGCGCGCGGATCCGGAACAATACGCTGAACGGCGAATGGCTCAGCGCATGGAACTGGCTGATGCAGCATGAAGCCTACAGGCCCATGGCTTTGGAGCTGGTCCGCGGCATGCAGGATGACGCCATGGAGGAAAACCTCCCGCCTGCTTTGGCCAGGCAGCTGTTTACCGAACGCATTGTTACTGTCAGCCGCCTGGAAAGCTACGCGGCTTGCCCCTACAATCATTTTGTGGAATATGGGCTGCGCCCCCAGGAGCAGCTTGAATGGGGCGTTGATCCCCGGGACCGAGGAAATTTTTTCCACGCCGCCATGGAGGGCTTTACCCGTGCCTTGCCCCAAAACGAAAAATGGCCGCATATCGGCCGCAAGGAGTGCGACGCCATCATGGACGCCGCGCTGCAGCCCCTGGTGGAAAACTGGCAGGATACCGCTTTTATCGATACCGCGCGGACAAGGGCTGAGGCACGCCGCTATATCAACATCTGCAAGCGCGTTGCCTGGACGTTTACAAAAGGCGCGGCGCAAAGCCAGTTCCGCCCCGCCCAAATGGAGGTGGCTTTCGGTTATCCGGGCGGTCCGCCGCCGCTTACCCTGAAGCTGCGTGACGGCAGCACGGTGCTGGTTCGCGGGCGCATTGACCGCATTGATCGGTTTGACAGCGGCGAATCGGTTTATCTTCGGGTGGTGGATTATAAATCCGGCGACCAAAAGCTGGACGCGGCCAAAATCTTCATCGGCATGCAACTACAGCTGCTCCTGTACCTGGAAGCGGCGCTGGCCGATGATCCCGAGGCCAAGCCCGCGGGCGCTTTCTATCAGTGGATGGGCGATCCGTTGATCGATCAGGAAAAAAAGGGCGCCATTGAAGCCGAACTGGCCCGCAGGCTTTGCCTGAAAGGCGTTGTGCTGGGCGATGCGCAGGTATTGGAGTGGATGGACAGCCAAAAGCCGCCGGTCAGCATAGAGGATGTATTGAAGAAGGACGGCACGCCCCGCGCAGGCAAACTGGTATGTACGCTGGAAGAGCTGGATACGCTGATCAAGCGGGCGCACCAGACCGCCGTAAAGCTCACCGAGGAAATCCGCCGGGGCAAAATTTCCGCGTCGCCCGTGGTGGACAAAACCAACATCGTTCGCTGCCAGCGCTGTGCCTTTGCCGGAGTGTGCCGTCGGGATGCCGCCGCGCGTCCCCTGGACAGGCGCCTGCCCGATGTGAAGCTGACCCAATTATTGGAGGATCAACCGCAATAAATTGAATCACAGAAAATAAGCTTTGCAATTATTTCCGTTATCGTATATAATAGATACAGGACAGCCGTATTACGCGGCAGAAATAAATTATTAAAGGGGGAAAAACCCATGATTCAGGTAATATATGGAAAAAAAGGAAGCGGGAAAACCAAGCGCATTCTTGAGCTGGCCAATCACGCAGTGGACGAGCAGCACGGCGACGTAGTTTTCGTGGATGACGACAACCGCTACATGTATGACCTTCGTCACGAGGTGCGCTTTGTTAATGCCGGGGAGTACAAAATGCGCTCGGCGGATATGTTCTATGGTTTCCTGTGCGGCATGCTGGCGCAAAACTTTGATATGAAGGTTGTTTTCATCGACGCTTTCCTTAAACTGATCAAAACCGACATCAATGAAATGTCCTGGTTCTTTGAGCGTCTGGACGAATACAGCAACACCCATGGCGTGGATTTTATTCTGAGCATCAGCGAGGATGCCGAAAAACTGCCTGAGTTCATCCATCCCTATTTCATCTAATACAAATGCAAGCAGGGTTTTCCCTGCTGCAGATAGATTTTTTGGAGGTAAAAATATGAAGTGGGTATGCAGCGTTTGTGGTTATGTATACGAGGGTGATCAAGCACCCGACAAGTGCCCCCAGTGCAAGGCTCCCGCGTCCAAATTCGTGGCGCAGGCCGGTGAAATGACCTGGGCGGCCGAGCATGTAGTCGGCGTGGCGCAGGGTGCTCCCGAAGATATCATCAATGATCTCCGCTCCAATTTCAACGGCGAATGCTCCGAAGTGGGCATGTACCTGGCCATGAGCCGCGTAGCTTACCGCGAGGGCTATCCCGAAATTGGCGAATACTGGAAGACCGCCGCTTTTGAAGAAGCGGAGCATGCCGCCAAGTTTGCCGAATTGCTGGGTGAAGTGCTGACTGACAGCACCAAGAAAAACCTGCAAATGCGCGTTGAAGCTGAAAACGGCGCCACCGCCGGCAAGACCGACCTGGCCAAGCGCGCCAAGGCCCTGAACCTGGACGCCATCCATGACACCGTGCATGAAATGGCCCGCGACGAGGCCCGGCACGGCAAAGCGTTCGCTGGCCTGCTGAAGCGGTATTTTGGCGAGTAAAAGATTGCAAAAAACCAAGGGGTTTTCAAAGGGGCTGTTGCACTAAGCCCCAAGAAAAAAACGGAGAAGTTCGAGAGAACAACTCCGTTTTTTTGTGAGACTTAGTGCAACAGCCCTTTTCCTTACCGGGAACTCTCTTGGCGTCTTTTATGTTTCT
>JAFUGB010000270.1 GCA_017469605.1 Clostridia bacterium | reverse complement strand
TCGATGGTTTGTTTGCTGTCCGCTTTTTTATAATTCATTGTTTCAAACTTTTCTTCCCCGGGAAGAAAGCGCGTATCCTCCCCCATAAATTCTAGTTTGTAAGGAAGCTTCTGCCTTCAGGTTTGCACAAGAACTCCTTTGTCCGCATTCATAACGAGCATCGGATTTTGCACTCCATAATCCCAAATGGAGAGACAAAACGGTCGTGACCGTGACAGTCACAACCGTTTCATATTCTTTTAAGCCGGCAAATGACTGCCTCAAAGCAACTTCCTTGCGAAGGGTGCCCCGAGGCAGCCCTCTTTGCGTGCGGAAAAAGTGGAAAAGCCTAAAAAGCGTACGGCAAACAAAATAACGGTCAAGGCCGGGGAATGGTTTCCCAAAAACGTGAAATACGATCGCGGCCCAGGATGTTCAGCGGAAGAGACGTTCTGTGCTGGATTTAAATTGTTTTTTCAGACAGTGTATTGCATTCATGTGGAAAATGTGTTATTATTTTGCCAGAAGTCAGGCGTATTGAGAAAAGCCTGCAAAAAACAAAACGGAGGAATATCATCATGAAGAAACTGTTGGCCCTTGTTCTTGCTATGATCATGGTGCTGGCCATGGGCAGCACTGCCTTTGCCGTCAACGACGATGTTGAAGGCGAACTCGTCATCTACTCCTCCATGTATCAGTTCGTTATCGACATGATGGACGAAGCCCTGAAGGCTGAATTCCCCAACCTGATTCCCGGAAACGACGGCAGCTTCTTCTTCTATGGCGGCACCAGCTCGCTGATCACCAAGATCTACGGCGAGATGGAAACCGGCACCCTGGGCTGCGACATGATGCTGGTGGCCGAACCTGCCCTGAGCCTGGAGCTCAAGGAAGCCGGCTATCTGGAGCCCATCGAAATTGAGAATCCCGATGAGCTGCTCCGCTTCCCCTATGACGCGGAAGGCTACTGGTATCCTGTGCGCGTTTGCAACATGGTGCTGGCCTACAACCCCGAAATGGTGGACGATTGGGCCGCCAAGGGCGTGACCATTCCCCAGACCTTTGATGCCTTCGCCAACGATCCTGCGCTGAAGGGCTACATCTCCATGGGCAATCCCATGAGCAGCGGCACCACCTTTGCCGCCGTGGCCTCCCTGATCCAGGATAACCACTACGGCCCCGACTACCTGAAGGGCCTGGCCGCCAACGAAGTCATGATCGAGTCTGGCTCCACCGCCATCACCAAGCTGCAGACCGGTGAGTGCGCCGCCATCATGATCCTGGAAGAATCCATCCTGAAGGTGCTCAAGGAAGCCGCCGACGCCGGCAACCCCATCACCAACCTGAAGTGCATCTATCCCGAAGACGGCGTGGTGCTGATTCCCTCCACCGTGATGACCGTGGCTGAGGATCACAGCAAGAACGTGAACATCGAAGCCTGCGAAGCCGTTGAAAAGTGGCTGCTGAGTGAAGAAGCCCAGAAGCTGATCCTGGAGGGCTACATGCACTCCGTGTTCAAGGGCATGGAAGAAATTCCCTACGAATCCGTGGATACCAACTGGCTGATTGAAAAGGATCTGGGCGTTGACTGGGAGAATGCCTATCAGAACCGTGAATCCATCAACACCATGTGGACCGAAACCGTTACCACCAAATAATCCACCCGAACTTTCCACGGGGGAAGCCGTGACCGGCTTCCCCCGTTCCGGTTTTCCCCTTTTTTGATTTTTTGAAGAGGTGCATGCGGATGAAGAGTGCAATCGCAATGCAAAGCGGGATTGAGCGGCGAGACCGCACCCCGGTGATCACCAAGCTGATCCTGGCCTGTGTGTTCATCCTGGGCATTGCCATTATCGCGCTGGGCTACGCCGGTATGCAGGCGTACAGCATGTCAGGCTTCAGCTCCGAAACGGGCTACCGCGCCATCCATGCGCTGTCGGGCGACGTTTCCGCCGCCTGGAGCAAAAAGCTGGAGCCGCAGTTGGCCTCCCTGTCCCAGGAACAGCGGGACACTGTGACGCAGGCCGCCCGCACACTGCTTGATGGGGCCTGGGAGAGCCAGAAGAGCGGCGCCGCGGCCGACATCGACGGCATCCTGGCGGCCAGCGGCCACGCTGAGGAAATGACCTACAAGCTGCTGTATACCACCTACCTGGTGAACGGCCCCAAGGTAAGCACGGCCAATAAGAAGGAGCTCACCGGCCTGACCGGCGCGGCTGCCGACGCCCTGCGCCAGGGCCTGCTGGCCTGCGTGGCCGACGACAGCGCCGCCCTTCCTGACGCCGCGGTGAAAACGGTGGGCGACCTGACCGGCAAGGAAAAGCAGGCTATGCTGCTGCAAGCCTGGTTTGTAAGCAACGACAGCGCGGCTTCCACCGATCAGGTAAATACCCTGAAAAAGGGCGTGCGCGACAAGGCTGTGCAGCTGGACGCCTTCCGCATGATTGCCAACAACGACGTGTCCTGGCTATGGCAGCTGGTGGTCTCCAACAGCCGTACCGCCATCCTGGTGGGCATCATCCTGGCGCTGGACGCATTGCTGCTCGCCTTCCTGATGATGGGCGACAAAACCTGGATCCTGGATTTCAAATGGATCATTATCCTGTTGATCGTTGATTTCCTGCTCCTGTTCCAGCTGATGCCGCTGGTCTACATGGTGATCAAGGCATTCTTCCCCGACAGTACCTTCTCGCTGGAAACCTTCAGGCGCCTGTACACCTACTCGCTTAACCTGGACGCGCTGAAAAATACGCTGATCGCTGCCTTCGCCACCATGATTCTGGGCACGCTGCTGGC
>JAFUGB010000026.1 GCA_017469605.1 Clostridia bacterium | reverse complement strand
TGATAGAAAAATGGTGACTTATATTCAGCAACAGCGGCGGGGATCACTCCCCGCCGCCCGTTATCTTATGCATAGATAAGGTCGTGATCAACGATCTCCATTGCCCTGTTCCGGATGTTGTTCATTCTCTGCACCCACAGCATTTGATCCTGCGTTTTGAGCTGTTCAGTTACGCCCTCTCGCTCGGCCATTTGCTTTGTCAGCAGGAGCATTTGCTCCGTTACCTGTTCGTTGATGTCGGCAAGGTAGGTATTCAGCTTGCCGCTGATCAGCAGTTTCGTGTACAGGGCTTTGCGCTCCTTCTTGATATGCCGCAGGTGGCGCTACCCCCAAATCCCGATGGGCCGTTCTTCTTGAGCCGGTACTGTCAGGCATGGGATGTAATAGTCGCCCTGAAGCTCATACCAAAGACCATTGTTCTTATCATAAAGACCATTGTTCTTATCATAAATGTACTTTTCCATATTGACATCCTCCGTTATAATAGTCGTTGAAGTATATTCGCACATATGTCACAGCTTCCCGATTGCCACACCTTGTTATATCCTATTCTGGTTTATTCTTGCCCTTGCTTTTGCCCTTATGAGCTGCCGGGGCATCGTTGAAATGGTGTAACATTTAATAAAGGGATTCGGTGAGCAGATTGCGAAAAATCCTTTGTTTTCAACTGTTTCAGAGGATTTCATTAAAACCCTATAATCAGCGGCAAACGCCTATGATTTTGGGGATTTCAAATTCCAATTTGTCTATAAGAAATTCTCAAGGTGCATTCAGCAATTCAATGGTGCTTTCAAAATACCGCTCCACAAAATCGGTGGCCTTTTTTATCTCCGCCCGGGTAAAGCGTATCCCTCGCGGCGCTGCCACCCATTTGTCCTCCCCATCCCCTGCGGGAAGCCCCGGGATATACCCGTAGTTGACCGGATAAACCAGGTCTGGATGTTCAGGATGCCGGGATCCCAGCGGCCTGTCGATCACCACATGTACGGTTTCCATTGCAATTTCCCCTTCCGAACGCAAAAAGCCGCTGAAAAGCAGCGGCCAAATTGGGTATAAGATAAAATTACTTTTTGCGGCGCAGGTAGGCGGGCACGCCCAAATCGTCCTTTTCGCTGCCCACAGGCTCGCTCTGGGCCGGGGCCGCGGGGGCGGCGGGCATCTGGTACTGCGGCGCGGTATATTGCGGCACGGCATTCTGCTGCGGCACATTGAACTGCGGCATGGCATAGGCGGGCATAAAGGGAGAATTGGCCGCCGGGCGATTGGCCGCGGGACGAGCAGCACCGGGCGCGAAAGCATCGGCGTCGTAGGTGTTGAGCGGCGCGGGCGCATCCTCAGCGGCAGGCTCGGCAGCGCGGTTCTCATAGGGATTCACGGCGGCGCTGGCCATGCCGTAGGTGCCGGTCACCGGCCGGGCGCCGGGACGTTTACCCTTGGGCTCCCGGGTGGGGAAGGGCGTCTTTTCAAAGCCGGTGGCGATCACGGTAATGCGCACCTCGTCCCCCAGGGTTTCGTCAATATTGGCGCCAAAGATGATGTTCGCCTCGCTGTCGGCGGCCTGCATCACCAGGCTGGCGGCCTCATTCACATCCATGATATTCATATCGGTGCCGCCGGATACATTGATCAGCACAGCGCGGGCGCCGTCAATCTTGGTCTCCAGCAGCGGGCTGGAAATGGCTTCCTTGGCGGCGGCCACCATGCCGTTTTCGCCGCTGCCCACGCCAATGCCCATATGGGCCATACCGCCGCTTTCCATGACGGTGCGCACATCGGCAAAGTCCAGGTTGATCACGGCAGGCACGGCAATCAGATCGCTGATGCCCTGGATGCCCTGGCGCAGCACATCATCGGCCTTGCGGAAGGCTTCCAGCATGGTGGTGCCTTTGCTGACCACCTGCAGCAAACGGTCATTGGGGATCACCACCAGGGTATCCACGCTCTGCTTGAGCTCGTTGATGCCGATATCGGCATTCTTCATGCGCTGTTTGCCTTCAAACAGGAAGGGTTTAGTCACCACGGCGATGGTCAGGCAGCCCAGCTCCCGGGCCACTTCGGCCACCACAGGCGCGGCGCCGGTGCCGGTACCGCCGCCCATACCGGCGGTAACAAAAACCAGGTCGGAGCCCTTCAGGGCCTCGGCAATTTCCTCACGGCTCTCCTCGGCGGCGCGGCGGCCGATATCGGGCACAGCGCCCGCGCCAAGGCCCTTGGTCAGCTTTTCGCCAATCTGAATCTTGACGCCCGCCTTGGAAAGGCCCAGGGCCTGCCGGTCGGTATTGACGGCTATGAATTCAACGCCGCGAAGGCCGGCCTCCACCATGCGGTTCACGGCATTATTGCCGCCGCCGCCGCAGCCCACAACCTTGATTGAAGCAAAACTCTGTTCCTGTTCCATCTGGAGCTCCAGCATAATAATCCTCCTGGCTTCACTTTATATTGGTACACGGCGGCACATCAGCCGCCGAACAGATTGTTGAAAAACGCTTTCAGGCCGCGGCTGGCGTTTTTGCTGACCAGCGTATCGATGGTCACATCCAGCACGCCCAGCGCGCTGGTGTAAATGGGGCTGGACATTTTGCCGGTCTTGCGGGGAAGCTCGCGCACGGGGCGATCCAGAATGCCGGAAACAAACTCCCTGGCCCCGCGGTTGATGGCCAGGCCGCCGCCCGTAAGGTAAGCCATGGACCAGCTGCCAAGCCGTACGCCGCTGGCCTTTACGGCATCCCGGACAGCCTCGGCAATCTCCTCCACCCGGGGTTCCAGCACCTCGGCCACCTCTTCGCGGGTAAAGGACTTATTGATGCCGTCCCGGTCGGGCTCCGTGAAGCCCTCTTCGCCGGCCGATACGCCGAATACATAGGTTTTTTTGATGTTTTCAGCCGATTCCAGGGGTATATCCAGGCCATAGGCCAGATCGGCCGAAATATTGCCGCCGCCCATGGGGATCACCTGGTGGAAGATCAGCGCGTCGCCCTCCACCGCCATGACCTCGGTATTGAGATAGCCCACGTCGATGAGCAGGGCGGTATGATCGCGCTCCTCATCGGGAATGAACAGCATGGCCTGTCCCACCGGCGCAGAGAAAAAGCTGTTAACCATGATATTCATGGCGCGGAAACGCTCGCTGATATCGTCCAGGAAAAACTGGTCGGCCACCACGAAGGAGACCAGCGCCCGCAGGCTGCTGCCGCGCATGCCCATGGGTTCCAGCGTCTTTTTCCCGTCGTCCACCATAAACCAGGCGGGGCTGCGGTGAATGATGACGCCGCGCACCTGGCCCAGCTCGTCCACGGCGGCGCGGAACAGATCTTCGATATTGCGCTCGGTCACATGGGGATCGGCGCCCTGCAGATCCAGCCGGGTTTCCACGGTATACACCCTGGAAAACTCGCCGGGCACGCCCACGCTGACTTCACGGATGCGCGCGTGGCTCTGCTGCTCCGCCTCATGCACGGCCTTTGCGATGGCTTCGTTGAGCACAGCGGGATCGTTCCACTGCCCATCGGAAAAACCGGCGTAACCCGCAAAGCCCGCGCCGATGATATCACAGCGCTGGCGTCCGCTGGTCTCGCCCACCAGGGCCACGATCTTGCTGGTGCCAAAGTCAATTGCCGTAACGGTGTTTTTCATTCGCCCTTCATCCCCCAAACGTTCTGCGGCATACAATGCCGTGACCGCACGGCAATACGCCGAATGCGCTCAATGTCATTAGGATACTTCATTGTATCCTTTTTGTGATAATTTGGCAAGTGTTTATCCGGGCATTGGGCACATTTTTTAAAACTTTTTTCGTAAAATATAATAAATTCGTCATTGTACAGGCCGGTATGAGGCCTGCCCAGGCACGGTGGCCTCGATCATGCCGCCCTGCTGGTCCCTGCGGCGCAATTCGGCCACAACGGCGCGCACCGTACCCACTTTGGCCCGCATCTCCTCGGCGCTGCCGATATTGGCGGTGTAGCCATCCAGCGTCACAAGATATATACTGTCCAGCGAGGAAAGGTTCAATTCGGCAATCTGATCCAAAAAGCCCTGGATCTCCAGCTCCTCAAACAGCTGCTCCATGGTTTCGCGCTGCGCTTCGTCCTGGCACACCAGCGGCGCGCCGTAACGGATATCCCTGAGCTCCAGTCCCGTCACCTTGATGCAGCCGTTATCCAGGTGGATGGCGTTGCTGCTTTCCAGCACCATGCCGTCGGGTGAGATCACATACTGCACCCCCATGAACAGCACGTTGCCCTGGGGCCGCCTTTCCTGCACATGCAGGATCAGCCCGTTGGGCCATATTTTTTCCATGCCGATATAGCGCAGGTAGCGGTCACCCTCAATATTGCGCCGGATACTGTTCTCATTCAGGTTAAAATATGTGCTTTTCCCGGTGATTTTAGCCTGCTCCAGCACCCGTTCCCTGGTATAGGTGATCAGGCCGGTGACCTCAACATTTTTGATGCGCAGCCAATTTCCACGTACAAAAACGGCGGCAACCGTCAACAAGGCGATCACCGCAAGCACTGTATACAGCCCCCGGCGGGAGGGCCTGGGCGCAAAGCCGTAGCTCTCGGTAGCCGCCTTTTCCTCCGGCTGCCGCTGGGGCTGCATATTCATTTCATCCATCGGGTTCTGCATTGATTTTCTCCCTGAAAGATTATTCGGCGGCTGGCACGCGCCGGATCACGGCGCCAAGGCCGCTCAGCGCTTCCTCCATGCCCGCATAGCCGCGGTCGATGAGCTCCACGCCCGATATCAGCGTTTCCCCCCGGGCCGCCAGAGCGGCCACCACCAGCGCGGCTCCGCTGCGCAGGTCACGGGCGGCGGCATGGACCCCGGTCAGCCCCTCCACGCCCTGGATCAGCGCCGCACGGCCGGCAACGCGGATGTTGGCGCCCATACGGTTCAGATCGCCGGCCAGGGCAAAGCGGTTTTCAAACACATTCTC
>JAFUGB010000269.1 GCA_017469605.1 Clostridia bacterium | reverse complement strand
GTTAATGGGCGACTGGAGCAGGCCCAGCTTCACGCTGATCACGCCCAGATTGGACAGCATATCAATGGTCATGAAGATGCAGGAGAACAGGATAGATACCCAGCAGGAGATTTTGGTAGTCCGCTTCCAATACAGGCCATACAGGAAGGGAGCCAGGAAAGCGCCCGCCATGGCGCCCCAGCTGACGCCCATGGCCTGGGCAATGAACGCCACAGGGGAATTGACCTGGATGATGGCGATGATGGCTGAGATGGCAATGAATACCACGATCAGCGCGCGCATGATCAGCAGCTGCTTCTTTTCATCCATATCCTTCACGATATGACCCTTGAGCAGATCCAGCGTCATGGTGGAGGAGGAGGTGAGCACCAGGGAAGACAGCGTGGACATGGAGGCCGAAAGCACCAGGATGATCACCACGGCGATCAGGATTTCAGGCAGGTTGGACAGCATGGCCGGCACGATGGAGTCAAACACGATGGCACCGCCGGCGCTGTACTGGATGGCCGGATCGCCGGTGAACAGGCGGCCAAATCCGCCCAGGAAATAGCAGCCGCCCGCCACGATCAGGGCAAAAACGGTGGAAATAATGGTGCCCTTGTTGATATCCCCCTCGCTCTTGATGGCGTAGAACTTGCCCACCATTTGGGGCAGGCCCCACGTGCCCAGGGAGGTAAGGATCACAACGCCCAGCAGGCTCAGCGGATCGGGACCGAAGAAGGAATTGAAGATGCCGGGCGTGGAAGAAACCGTTTCATCCGAAATGGCGGCCAGTCCGTTCAAGGAGCTGATAAAGCCGCCGTTTTTGCCCAGCACCGCGGCGATGACCGCGATGATGCCCACGATCATGATAATGCCCTGGATGAAGTCGTTGATGGCGGTGGCCATATAGCCGCCGGCAATCACATAGATGGCGGTGAGCACAGACATCACCAGCACACACCAAAAATACGGAATGCCGAAGGCCATTTCAAACAAGCGGCTCAGGCCGTTGTACAGGCTGGCGGTATAGGGAATCAGGAAAATGAAGATCACCACCGACGCAATCACTTTCAGCGCCTCGGAATCAAAACGCTTGGCAAAAAATTCCGGCATGGTGGCGCTGGACAGGTGCTGGGTCATGATGCGGGTACGGCGTCCCAGCACGGCCCATGCCAAAAGCGATCCGATTACGGCGTTTCCGATGCCTACCCAGGTGGAAGCAATGCCAAATTTCCAGCCAAACTGACCGGCGTAGCCCACAAAAATAACGGCGGAAAAATAGGAAGTACCGTAAGCAAAGGCGGTGAGCCAGGGACCCACGCTGCGGCCGCCCAGCACAAAACCGTTCACATCAGTTGCGTTCCTTCGGCAGTACAGGCCAATGCTTACCATGCTTCCAAAGAAAACCACCAGCATCAGTACCTTGATCAACATATGCAGTCATCCTTTCGGCAGCGTTTGCTTTAGTGCTTTAACGCTTTATTGCTTTACCGCGCTAAAGTATAAAGGAAACCGCACAGATTGTCAAGAGGACGCGGAAAAGAAACAATGAAAAAACGAAAGCACGCCGCGGGATCCTCCCCCATTGAAAGCGCATGCGCTCAGCTTTCAGGATACGCCCGCATTCTCCCATTCCACCTGGGTATCGGTCAGATGCACATATTCCCAACCGCCGTCCTGATAGGTTTCAAGCCGGCCGGTCACGGTAAGCGGCGTGCCGTATTCCGGATAATCCTCGGGATATACCTTTCCCTCGTCCCACAGGAATTCCAGCCCCGTCACACAGCAAGCCGTCGGGTCCCGCAGGATGCAGGACAGGTAGGCATAATCGACGGCTTCATCATAATAGATATCCAGCCAGCCCGAGATGCGCACGGTCTTGCCCAGGTAGGCATCCGGATTCAGCAGCATATCATAGAGCTGCGCATAAGCAATGGTATATCCCGCGGCGGACAGATCATAATCCACCTTTTCCGTTTCGCCCAGGGCCGAAAAACATCCCAGCAGCATCAGGCAGGCCAGCAGCGCAGCGCAAATCCTTTTCATATCGTTTCGCTTCTCCCACTTTAATATAGTATGAGCAGGCGCCGAGGACATATATTCCTCCGCGCCTGCCTTTGCATAATCGGTTATCTGTTGAGTGCTTCTTCCAGCACTTTCAGATTGCTTTCCATAATGCCCAGGTAGGTGGCGCCCTGTTCAACCGCCTCCCTTGTGGTACTTTGCAGTGAATCCAAAGTCAACACCCGGGCATCCTGGCTTTTTGTGGCATTTACCACAGTTTCCGCAATTTTGTGGTTCGTGCCCTCGATGGTCATCACAGCGGGCAATCCCAGCTCATCCACCTTGTCGGCCAAAAACACCACAGTTTGGAAGCTGGCCTCTGTCTCGGCCGAGCAGCCGGAAAAAGCGGCGTAATAGTTCAATCCATAATCATCCATCAAGTAGCGGAAAGGAAAGCGATCGCCAAACAGCAGTGTTTTATACTCAGCCGTATCAGTCGCCCGAGTATATTCCGCATCCAGGGCGGAAAGCTGCGCAATATAAGCCGAAGCGTTCGCCTGATATGCAGCGGCGTGTTCCGGATCGATTTCCGACAGGGTATCGGTAATCACCCGCGTCAGCTTTTCCGCGTTTCGCAACGAAAGCCACACATGCTCGTCGATTTCCTCTTCCTCCTCATCCTCCTCCGCTTCAGGCTCCATGCCCTCCACCTCTTCCTCGATCTTGACATCATCACCTAAGGCTTCTACCAGGCTGATCACCCGCATATCGGGATTGGCTGCCGCGCGCAGCACATTCTCCGCCCATGCATCAGACTCTCCACCAACATAGATAAACAGGTCGGTAGCGGCCACCTTGAGCATATCCGGTGCGGTGGGCTGGTAGGAATGCAGATCCACGCCACTGTCCAGCAGCATGGTTAAATCAATGCCATCCAGATCCTCTCCGGCAATCTCACGTACCCAGTCATAGATGGCGAAAATGGTGGTAACCACGCTAATCTTTTTCTCTTCAGCCAGGCCAATGCCTGTCAGACAGGACAGAAGCAAGATGAAAACGACCAGGAAGCTTATGATTTTTTTCATTGTATTTTCCTCCGAATCTCAATCAATCAACTGAAAATTAGGTACAAAAATACAAGGTCCTCCATGCAGGCAAAAAAGCAGCACAAATAAACCTTGCTTTGTATTTTTCAGTTAATTATTGAGCCGGATCTTCCAGCTCACAAGCGTGCGATGGACAGGTATATGGATATTATCTGTCCTATTATTGCTTGCACGGAGATCATCATGCAGGGCAAGCAGCATCAGCAAAACCACACCAAGCCCGGCAAAGCTTTGCAGCAATGCTCGAGTCCAGGCAATGTTTTCGCAGATTTCGCATTCCTCCCCGATGCAGTCATGACCGGCTTCGCACGCAAGGTAGGCGGAAGAAATGGACAATACAAGCAGCAGGCCAATGCTGATCAGCAAAGCCAGTATACGAGTTCTTTTGCCCATGTTCCTTCCTCCTTTCCCGTTCCGGCTGATGATCATGCCTTACGGCACTGATCATGAAAACCATTTTTATTTTACTCCTGAATAAAAATTTGTCAACGAATAATTGGGAAAATTTACAATCAATGCCGTTGATACATAAAAACGCCCCGGCAAGCCGGGACGCTAAAACAATTACCGTTTGTGCTTTTCGAGGAAATCGCCCATATCCTCCATGGCGCGGGCCAGGCGGGGCGCGTCGGGCAGCATGACAATGCGCACGCGGATATCCTCGGTCCAATCGAAGCCCGCGCCGGGGATCACCAGCACGTGCTTGTCGTGCAGGAACTGCATGGCAAAGTCGTGGCCGTCCTCAAAGTCGTATATCTTTTCATCGATGCGCGGGAAAAGATAGAAGGCGGCGTGGTTCATTTCAAAGCTGACGCCCTCGATCTGGCTCAGCACCTCGGTGGTGGCCCTGCGCTGTTCATAAAGCCTGCCGCCGGGCACCAGCATGGCCCGGGTGCTTTCGCTGTCCACCAGGGCGGCGGGGATCACCAGCTGGGTAAGGGCGTTGCCGCAAAGGCGCATGGAGGCCAGCTGGGTCACGGCATCCTTCACTTCCCGCAATTCCTCCCTGGGGCCGGAAAACACCATCCAGCCGCAGCGGAAGCCGCAGATGATATGGGATTTGCTCAGGCCGTTAAAGGTGATGCAGGGCACATCGGGCGCCAGCGCCGCCAGGGAATCATGGTGAATGCCATCCATCACCAGCCGGTCATAGATTTCATCGGCAATCAGCACCAGGTGATTTTTACGGGCGATATCCACAATGGCCAGCAGCGTTTCCCGGCTGTATACCGCACCGGTGGGGTTATTGGGATTGATCACCACGATGGCCTTCGTGCGCTCAGTCACCTTGCCCGCGATATCCTCGGGATCAGGATTCCAGTGATTTTCGGGGTCACAGCGGTAAAATACCGGCTTGCCCGCGCAGATATAGGCGTTATTGCTCCACAGCGAATAGCAGGGAGAGGGCATCAGGATCTCATCCCCGGTACACACCAGGGCGGTCATGGCCATGGAAGCGGCCTCGCTGACGCCGTTGCAGATAAAAATATCGTCCGGCATAATGCCGGTGATCCCACGGCCGATATGGTAGGTACAGATCACGTCCCGGGCAAAGGGCATGCCGCGCATATCGCAATAGGGCACGGCCTCGTCAATATGCCGGGACAGGGCAAAGCGCACGCTGTCCGGCAGTTCAAAGCCAAAGCTGGCCGGATTGCCGGTATTGAGCTTGAGCACCTTTTCGCCATGCTTCTGCATGCGCAGCGCTTCCTCATACAAAGGGCCGCGGATATCAGAGTGCACCTTGGCCATTCTGTCAGAACGTGGAATCATATTTATTCTCCCCTTTATCGTACTCATTTACACTTCCAGCAGCTCCGCGCCCTCCACGCAGGCGTTGACCAAGCCTTCGATATCCAGGCAACTCTCGGCCTTTTCCACGTGATCCAGCTTGGGATGGGTGGCGGGGTGCCGTGGGGTGAACACCGTGCAGCAGTCCTCATAGGGCAGGCAGCTGGTTTCATAGGTGCCGATCTTTTCGGCAATGCGGATGATCTCTATTTTATCGTTGCCGATCAGCGGACGGAACACCGGCATGCCGGCCACGGCGTCGGTGCAGCACAGCGCTTCGATGGTCTGGCTGGCCACCTGGCCGATGCTCTCGCCGGTCACCAGCGCCCGGGCACCCTCCTTCCCGGCGATGCGGGCAGCAACGCGCATCATAAAGCGGCGCATGATCAGCGTGCCGTACTCCTCGGGGCATTTTTCATGGATGGTCAATTGCGGCTCGGTGAAGGGCACCACATACAGGCGGATGCCGCAGCAGTATTCGCTCAGCTGTTTGGCCAGCGTGATCACCTTTTCCTTGGCGCGCTCGCTGGTATAGGGATAGCTGTGGAAATGCACGGCGCTGATCTCCACGCCGCGCTTGCCAATCATATAGCCGGCCACCGGACTGTCGATGCCGCCCGACAAAAGCAGCGTGGCCTTGCCGCCGGTCCCCACCGGCATGCCGCCCACGGCCTCGATCACCTTTACATACAGATATGCATTATCGCGGATCTCAATGTTCATCACATGCTGGGGATGATGGATATCTACCGTAAGTCCCTGGGTATGGTGCAGGATATAGCCGCCCGCTTCCATATTGATTTCGGGAGAGGTCATGGGATAGCGCTTGTCCGAGCGGCGGGAATCCACCTTGAAGGTGCCGGTGAGGCCCTGCATCATTTCGGCGGCCTTTTCACAGACAGCGTTAAAATCGGCCTTCTCCATTTCAATAGCCGGGCACAGGCTGTGCACGCCAAACACCTTACTGACCGCCGTCATGCAGGCGTCCATATCGGTCATATCGCTGACAAAGATGCGGGCGTCATGCAGCCATACCTTGCCGCCAAAGGGGCGCACGGCCTGCTTGACGCGCTCCACCAGCGCGTGCATAAAATACGGGCGATTCAGGCCCTTCAAATAGATTTCTCCATAGCGGATCAATATCAGCTGACGCAATTTGCCCTACCTTCTTTCATAGCGTTTGAGCAGTTCGTAATGCTTTGCGATGCATTCGGCGGCATAATCGATTTCCTCCGCCGTTGTAAAGGGCGAAAGTGAAAACCGCAGCGCCGATTCCGCCACCCGGCGGGGCACCTGCATGGCAGACAGTACGGTGGATACCTTTTGCTTATGGCTGGAGCAGGCCGAGCCTGCCGCCACATACACCTGGTCGGCCTCCAGGGCGTAGATCATGGTTTCAGAGCGCACCGGCACCAGCGAGCAATTGAGGATATGCGGCGCGGCAGCGGCGCTGTCCGGCAGAGGACCGTTCACGTAAAAATTCTCCCCCGCGATGGCGCGCAGCCTTTCGTACAGGCGCATTTTTACGGCCTGCATGGCGTTATCCCGGGGGTAAGCCGCAACAGCTTCCATTAATCCCAGAATGCCGGGCACATTCTCCGTGCCGCTCCGCAGGTTTTTTTCCTGGCCGCCGCCCAGCGCCCGGGGCACAATGCGCGCCCGTTCGCCGTACACCAGTGCGCCAATGCCCTTGGGGCCGTGGATTTTATGGCCGGACAGGGCGTAGCTGTCAATGCCCAGCGCCCGCATATCCACGGGCATCCGCAGGAATCCCTGCACGCCGTCCACATGGAAAAGGGCCTGGGGACAATGCTTGTCCCGAAGGGCGGCGATTTCCCGGAGCGGCATCACGGCTCCCGTTTCGTTGTTAACCTGCATCACACAGATCATCCGGGTGTCGGGCGTCAGCAATTCCTCCAGCGCGTCCAGGCGCACGACGCCCGCCGCGTCATAGGGGATTTCCCGCACATCAAAGCCATGCCCCCGCAGGTATTCGCAGGGCACGCGCACGGCGGGATGCTCCCCCACGGTAAACAGCACCCGGCCGCCGCGGCGATCAGACAGCAGGCTTAAAATGGCCAGGTTATCAGCCTCGGTGCCGCCGGAGGTAAAAACCACCCGTTTGGCATCGGCACGCAGCTCCGCTGCCACCACCTCCCGGCAGGCCGTCAGCTGCTTTTCCACCCGCACCGCCGGAGCGTACAAAGCGGAGGGATTATAGAACCCCTCCAGCATGCAGGCGTTCATGGCGCCGACCACGCTCTCCCGGGGCCGCGTGGTGGCGCTGTTGTCCAGATAGCAAATCATCAGTTCACCTGGTATGCGCCCTGAGCGGCATAGCGCTTGATCAGAGCGATCATTTCATCGCTGGCTTCAATGATAATGATGCGCTTTTGCTGATCCTTGCTGAAATAGAAATAGAACAGCTGCGCATCCCGGTTGACAAACCAGTTGCTGCGCTTGATGCCGGGCATATTGATATAGCGATTGAAGGAACCCGAATTGACAAGTCCCAGGGCTTCCACGTTTTTTACGTTCATAGTACCCAGGTTCTTGCGCTTTTTGTTGTTGAACACCTGGGCAAAGTCCATCTGGCCGTTGGTGAAGGTATACTCATACTCGGTGCGGAGACGGTCCCGGTACAGGAACAGCAGCACCGCTGCGCCGGCCGTGACCGCCATGGGCAGAATCACGCCCAGCAGGATCTGCACAACGGTGGCCCCCTGGGAAAGCGCGCTTTGCAGCGTCATCAGGTACATCATGGCCAGCACGGCAAAAACCACCATCATCACATTGGCCAGCAGGTACATGACCGTTTCCATGCCGCGGCTGCGCCGGGTTGCCACTTCCTCCAGAAAATTATCCATTGCCATAAAACGGCACCTCCTCCGTTGTTCCCTCTATTGTACGCGAATAAGCGTGTGCTCCGCAAGTGTTTTCAGAAAATTGGCGGCGTTTTGCCATGGCGCAAGGCTTTTGACGGCCTGCTCGGTATAACGCGCGGCGTCCGCCCGGGCCTTTTCCAGTCCATACACCGATACCCAGGTGCATTTATTCTCCTGGGCGTCCTTGCCGGTATGCTTGCCCAGCACGGCCACATTGCCGGTCACATCCAGGATATCGTCAACGATCTGGAACGCCACGCCCAGATTCCGGCCATATTCCCGGCCGGCTTGAAGCAGCGCGTCATCCGCCCCCGCCAGCGTCAGCCCCATCACCACCGGCGCGGT
>JAFUGB010000268.1 GCA_017469605.1 Clostridia bacterium | reverse complement strand
TTTTCCAGTTTGACAGCGCAATTTTCACAGGTCATTCCGACGACGGGAATTATGATTTCATATGGATAATGCGCTTTGTTCCGATCGGATACCCTCCTTCTCGCTTCGGTTTGTTCGTGCTCACCGCAGCAGCCGCCGCCCCGGCGCGCCTTCTGAAGGGCACGCCGCACCGCGAACGCGAGAAGAATGATCAAAAGAAGTATAATGAGAAAATTATTCATGCCCTTTTTCTCCTTTCCGCAAGCATGCCTGACCGCATGTCGCGCAGCAGCCCGTGCAGCCTTTCCGGATATCCTTTCGCATAAAACGGAAGGCAAGTATAACGCAAGCCGTTATCGAAATGATAATTATAATATCCCAATTATTCATTATGTATCAAACTCCCATAGCCAATCCGATTAAACGGACCAACAGCGCGGCCACCCAGGCAATTGCGCATTGCCACGCCACCAGAGAAACGGCCCATCTGCGCCCCAGCTCCCGTTTAATGGACGCAACGGCAGCTACGCAGGGCGTATAAAGCAGGCTGAACACCAGCATGGAAGCGGCGGTAAGCGGACTGATGCGCGACGTGAGCGCCGTTCTGGAACCCAAAAGCATTTCCAGAACGGAAACCACACTCTCCTTGGCCATGAACCCGCTGATCAGCGAGGTGATGATACGCCAATCGCCCATTCCCGCCGGGCGCATCACGGGAACCAGCAAGCCGGCAATAGAAGCCATGATGCTGTTATGGGAATCCTCCGACAAATTAAAATGGAAATCAAAGCTTTGAAGGAACCAGACCACCATGGTGGCGACCAAGATAACAGAAAAAGCCTTCTGTAAAAAATCCTTGGCCTTTTCCCACAGAAGCTGTAGCACGCTACGGGGACTGGGCATCCTGTAATTGGGCAATTCCATTACAAAGGGTACGGCTTCGCCCTTGAACAGCGTCCTTTTGAACAGCAGCGCCATCAATATGCCCACAAGAATTCCCAAAAGATACAGCGCCGTAATGATCCACCAGCTGGATCCCGGGAAGAAAGCGCTGACAAAGAATCCGTAGATTGGCAGCTTTGCGGTGCAGCTCATGAAGGGCGTAAGCAGGATGGTCATTTTTCGATCGCGCTGGCTGGGCAGGGTCCGGGTGGACATCACCGCGGGGACCGTGCAGCCAAAGCCAATGAGCATGGGAACGATGCTGCGTCCGGACAGACCGATTTTTCGGAGCAGCTTATCCATGAAAAACGCTACGCGGGCAATGTAACCGCTGTCTTCCAGGAGCGACAGGAAAAGAAACATTGTAACAATAATGGGAAGGAAGCTCAGAACACTTCCCACCCCTTCAAAGATGCCGTTCAGCACCAGACTTTGAATGGCCGAATTAACGCCGCCGGAAATCATGGCTTTTTCTGTTAAGCTGCCCAGTGCTTCTATCCCCGTCGCCAGAAGGTCCTGCAAGAACGGTCCGATCAAACTGAATGTAAGATAGAAAACCAGCGCCATGATGGCCACAAAAACAGGAATGGCCGTCCATTTGCCCGTAAGGATCCGGTCCATTTTCTGGCTGCGGATATGTTCCTTGCTTTTCTGGGGCTTTATCACGCATTGATCGCACAGCTTTTGAATATAGGAAAAACGCATATCGGCAATGGCCGCGCTGCGATCCAGGCCGCGTTCGTTTTCCATCTGAAGGACGATATGCTCCAACATTTCTTTTTCATGCTGATCCAGCATCAGCTGATTGCAGATCAGCGCATCGCCCTCTATCAGCTTGCTGGCGGCAAATCGAACGGGAAGCCCTGCCTTTTGCGCATGATCCTCGATCAAATGAATCACCGCGTGCAGGCACCGATGAACAGCGCCGCCATGGTCACTGCTGTCGCAAAAATCCTGCCGGGGCGGCTTTTCCTGATACCTGGCAATATGAAGGGCATGCTTCACCAACTCATCCACGCCTTGGTTTTTTGCCGCCGAGATGGGAACGACGGGCACCCCCAGCAAGCTTTCCATGGCATTGATATCCACAACGCCGCCATTCCCGCTCATTTCATCCATCATATTCAGCGCCACTACCATGGGAATGCCCATTTCAAGCAGCTGCATGGTAAGATACAGGTTGCGCTCTATATTTGTAGCGTCTACAATATTGATGATGGCCTTTGGTTTTTCATTCAGCACAAAATTCCGCGATACCAGCTCTTCGCTGGAATAGGGCGACATGGAATATATTCCGGGCAGGTCTGTAATCTGCGTATTCGCATGCCCACGAATGGCGCCGTCTTTTCTGTCCACGGTCACGCCGGGAAAATTGCCCACATGCTGGTTTGCACCGGTCAGTTGGTTAAACAGGGTGGTTTTTCCGCTGTTCTGGTTGCCGACCAGCGCAAAGGAAAGTTCAGTTCCTTCCGGCAGCGGATGCCCCGTACCCTTTGGATGGAATTTTCCCGCTTCGCCAAGCCCGGGATGCTCCGAAATCTTTTTTCTTTGCGCCGGCTTCATGGATTTTGTGTTCTTTGCCACCGGAAGCACGGTAATTTGTCCGGCGTCCGCCAGGCGCAGCGTCAGCTCATATCCATGGATCCGCAGCTCCATGGGGTCGCCCATGGGCGCCAGCCTGATCAACGTGACCCTGGCGCCTGGAATTACGCCCATATCCAAAAAATGCTGCCGCAGCGCGCCTTCGCCGCCTACGGTTTCTATTTTTGCGGTTTGTCCAATCGTCAGATCCTTGATCGTCATCCTTGCTCTCCCTCTTTCGCTCCAATGTATGCGCATGGGGCGCTTACTATTTTAGAGCAATATTGGACAAATTTCAACGTTTTTATATAAAAACCCCCATGAGCCCGACAAGGCGTCATGAGGGTGATATCATCGATTGCGGTATCAGATTCCCGCCGCGATCTGCGAGGCAAGCGCCACGTTATTAAGCACAAGCTTAATGTTGCTTTTCAGGCTTTCCCCGCCGGTCAGTTCGCAAACCCGTGCCAGCAGGAAGGGTGTAATGGCTTTTCCCTTGATGCCCTGCGCATCGGCTTCCCCAAGCGCCTGGTCGATCGCGGCGTCAATTTCAGCTTTGGGCATGGCATATTCCGCGGGAATGGGATTGGTAATCAACATCCCCCCGGGATATCCCATGCCGCGCTGGGCGCGAATGACATCCGCGATTTCCTGGGGGGAATCCATCCGGTAATCCACCTCAAAATCGCTTTCATACGTATAGAAGGCAGGCAGCATCTTGGTTTTGTATCCCAATACCGGAACGCCCTTGGTTTCCAGGTATTCCAGCGTAAGGCCAAGATCGAGGATGCTCTTGGCGCCTGCGCACACGACAGCCACGGGCGTCTGCGCCAGTTCTTCCAGATCGGCGGAGATATCCATGGTGGTTTCAGCGCCGCGATGCACGCCGCCGATCCCACCGGTGGCAAAGACCTTGATGCCGGCCATGGCGGCAATGATCATGGTAGCCGCCACCGTGGTGGCGCCGTCCGCTTTCTCGGCAACCAGCACCGGCAAATCGCGGCGGCTTGCCTTGATCACCTTGGGGCCGGTGCGGGCCAGGTATTCCAGCTCTTCGTCAGTAAGCCCGGCACACAGCTGGCCGTGGATCACCGCCACTGTGGCAGGCTCCACGCCATACTTGCGCGCTTCGGCCTCGCAAAGCCGGGCGGTTTCCAAATTCTGCGGATAGGGCATGCCATGGCTGATGATGGTGCTCTCCAGCGCGATCACCGGACGCCCTTCATCCAGCGCCTTCTGCACGGCGGGTGAAATCTTCAGATACTGCTTCATTATTCTTCCTCCTCTTTTTCCAGGAAAGCGGCAGCGCAAAGCATGCCGTATTTAGCGCATTCCAAGGTGCTTTCTCCGCACGCCAATGCCACGGCCAGACCCGCGCACAGCGCGTCTCCCGCGCCTGTTTTGGCCGCGGCGGACAGACGCTCCACAGGCAATAGACGGCTGGTCCGCGCATCGGCGCAAAGCAGCCCGTCCGCCCCAAGCGATATAAACACATGCCGCACACCGCGGCGAACCAGCACCTCGGCGCATTTCGCCGGTTCGTTTTCGCCCGTCAAGGCACGGGCTTCCATCAGGTTGGGTTTAATGGCTGTAAGATAAGGCAGCGCGGCCCGCGCCCTGTCCAGCTTGGCGCAGCTCACCGTATCCAGCAGCACAGGCACGGCCGCGTGCTCGGCAACATACCGAACCGTATCCGCCGGCGGATTGGTATCCAGCACGCAAAGATCAGCCGCGTTGATTTGTTCCATGTGGTCGGCCGCATAGGAAACGGTCAGCTGATCGGTCAATCGCATGTCGTTAACGGCGGCCAGCATATCGCCCGACTGCTCATGCAGGCACAGGTATACGCAGGTGTTGCCCTCCGCGAGAAGCGCATGCGTAATATCAATTCCAAGCCTGGCGCAGGAAGCGCAAAGGGCGTCTGCCAGCGGATCATTTCCAAACACGGTAAGCAACGTGCAGCAATGGCCCAGCTGCGCAATCTGCTGGGCAATGTTCCTGCCCACGCCGCCCGGGCGCAGCGACACGCGCCCGATATTGGAATCATGCAGCAGCAGTTCGCCCGCCGGAATGCCCAATATATCCATATTCGCGCCGCCGAATACCGTAATGCTCGCAGCCATTTATTTCACCAAATCGCTGCCCAGCAGCATACAGTCCCCAAACGAGAAAAACCGGTATTCTTTCTCCACTGCTTCCCGGTAGGCTTCCAGCGCGTTTTCCCGCCCCATCAGCGTGGATACAAGCATTAACAGCGTGCTCTGGGGCAGGTGAAAATTGGTCAAAAGCATGTCCACTGCCTTGATCCTTACACCGGGCTTGATAAAAATATTGGTCATGCCGTGTCCGGCATGAATAACACCGTTTTCATCGGCCGCCGTTTCAATGGTCCGCATGGAGGTGGTACCGATGCAGAGCAAACGGCCGCCGTTCGCCCGCGCTATATTGATCCGCTCAGCCGCTTCCTGGCTGACCTCGTAATATTCGCTGTGCATCACATGGTTTTCAACGTTTTCTTCCTTGACCGGCCGGAAAGTACCGAGACCCACGTGCAAAAGGACTGGAACAACCGCTACGCCCATGCCGCGCACCTTTTCCAGCAGCTCCGGCGTAAAATGCAGGCCGGCCGTAGGCGCCGCAGCGCTGCCGTCCAGCCGGGCATATACCGTCTGATAGCGGCCCGGATCCTGCAGCTTTTCATGAATATAAGGGGGCAGAGGCATTTCCCCCAGCCGTTCCAGCAGGTTTTCAAATACCCCTTCATACAAAAAGCGAACAACGCGCCCGCCGGCATCTGTGGAATCCAGTATTTCAGCGCGCAGCAGTCCTTCGCCAAAGGATACGGTATCCCCCGCGTGGAGACGGCGGCCGGGTTTCACGAGCGCCTCCCAGGAATC
>JAFUGB010000267.1 GCA_017469605.1 Clostridia bacterium | reverse complement strand
GCTGCTTTCGGCGGCGGCGGGCACGGGGCTGTCCATGGCGGCGCTGGCCTGCTGGGGCATCCATGCCGGGGTATACGCCGCCCTGCCCATCGCGCTGCGGATGGCCTTCCTGGCCTACGGGCCCCGGGCCTTTTCCCGGGGCGCGATGGGGCTCATGTTCAGCGGGCTGTTCACGGCCGGCATGGCCGGCTACCTGAATCGCCTGGGGCTAAACGCCTGGGCCGCCGCCCTGTGCTGCCTGCCCGCGGTGTGGTACGCGCTGCGCCTGCTGGGGCGCTGGCGCTCCCGGGCCGGGGAGCGGGCCGAGCTCAGGCTGTTGTTTGACCGGGGCGGCGTAACGCTGGACGGCCTGGTGGACAGCGGAAACCTGCTGCGCGACCCGGTCACCGCCCTGCCCGTGGTGGTGGCGCCCTACGGCGCGCTGCGGGCGCATTTGCCCCCCGGCATGGAATGCGATGATTTAAGCACCCTGCCCCGGGGCTTCCGGCTGATCTGCGTGCGCACGGCGGCGGGCAGCCAGATGCTCATGTGCTTCAGGCCCCGGGCGCTGTATATCCGCTGCGGCCGGGTATGGCGGGCCGCCCAGGCCGTGGTGGCCGTCAGTCCCCAGCTGCAGGGCAGCCGCGCGCTGCTGCCGCCAACGATTTGATCAGGAGGTATCTTATGGACATCCGTGCCAGCCTGTACACCCTCTGGGCCCGGCTTTGCGCCGAACCGCTGTACTATATCGGCGGGGCCGATCCCCTGCCCCAGCCCCTGACCCGGGAGGAGGAAACCGAATTGCTTTTAAAGCTTCCCGGCGATGGGGACGGCAGCGTGCGCGCCATATTGATTGAAAGGAACCTGCGGCTGGTGGTGTTCATTGCCCGCAAGTTTGAAAATACCGGCGTGGGGCTGGAGGACCTGATCTCCATTGGCACCATCGGATTGATCAAGGCAGTGAACACCTTTGATCCCGAAAAAAAGAACAAGCTGGCCACCTATGCCAGCCGCTGCATTGAAAACGAGGTACTCATGTACCTGCGCCATACCGCCCGCAGCCGCTACGAGATTTCGCTGGATGAGCCGCTGCGCAAGGATTGGGACGGCAACGAGCTGCTGCTCAGCGACGTGCTGGGCACCGAGGGCGACCTGGTGTACCGCCGCATGGACGACAAGGTGGAAAAGCAGCTGCTGCGGGACGCCCTTCAAAAGCTCAGCGGCCGGGAGCGGGAAATCATGCAGCTGCGCTTTGGGCTGAGCGGCGCCCCCGAATTAACCCAAAAGGAGGTGGCCGACCGCCTGGGCATCAGCCAAAGCTATATTTCCCGGCTGGAAAAGCGCATCCTGGCCCGGCTCAATACCGAGCTGACCCGCATGAGCAGTTAAACCATACAGCCTGTATACAAAAGTTCATCCGGGGCGTATAAAGCCGGGGATGGAAAGCCATACTGATTTTGTCGGAGGTAGCTTTCAGTATGGCAAACAACAAGGTTGAGATCTGCGGGGTGGATACCAGCACCCTGCCTGTACTGACCAATGAGCGCATGCGCGCCCTGTTCCCCCTGGTGCACAGCGGCGACCGCGCGGCGCGGGAAGAATTTATCAACGGCAACCTGCGGCTGGTGCTCAGCGTGGTGCAGCGCTTTTCCGGCCGCGGCGAAAACGCCGACGACCTGTTCCAGGTGGGCTGCATCGGCCTGATCAAAGCGCTGGATAACTTTGACGTAACCCAGAATGTGCGCTTTTCCACCTATGCCGTGCCCATGATCATCGGGGAAATCCGCCGGTATTTGCGGGATAACAATCCCATCCGCGTCAGCCGCAGCCTGCGGGATACCGCCTATAAGGCCCTGCAGGCCCGGGACGCCCTGGTGAGCCGCCTGGACCGGGAGCCCACCGTGGGCGAAATCGCCCGGGAGATCAGCATGCCCGAGGAGGATGTGGTATTCGCCATGGAGGCCATCCAGGACCCGGTATCGCTGTTTGAGCCTGTATACAACGACGGCGGCGACGCCATTTACATCATCGACCAGGTGCGCGACCAGAAGCAATCCGACAGCCTGTGGCTGGAAAACCTGGCGGTGAGCGAGGCCCTGCGCAGGCTGGGCGAGCGCGAGCAGAAAATCCTCCGCCTGCGCTTTTTTGAGGGCCGCACCCAGATGGAGGTGGCCGGGGAGATCGGCATCAGCCAGGCCCAGGTGTCCCGCCTGGAAAAGAACGCGCTGCAGCATATGCGCAAGTATGTGGATGAAAGCAGGTAGCTATACCATCAGCGCGTCGGCCACCTCGCCGGCGTAAATGTCCTCCGGGGCGCCGTCGCGCAGCGGTACGCGCAAAAGCCTTTCGTCCAGCGGATCGGCGCACAGGGCGCAGGCCGGGTACAGCCGCAGCCTGGCGGGCAGGCCGCAGGCATACCTGCGCTGGACGCGCAG
>JAFUGB010000266.1 GCA_017469605.1 Clostridia bacterium | reverse complement strand
GATCGAGAAGCTGTTATACCATATCGCGTGGACATACCTGGGCAACGACCAGGATGCGGAAGACGCGGTACAGGAAGCATTGATCAAAGCCTGGATGAAACGGGATCTGCTGCGGGATGAAAAGCAATTCAAGCCCTGGCTCGCGCGGATCCTGGCCAACCAGTGCAAGGACATGCTGCGAAAACGCAAAAAATGGAGCTTCTATCCCCTGAAGGAGGATACAGCCGAAGTAGAGATGCCGCCCATCGAAAATCCGGTGCTGGAAGCCATCCGGAAACTGAAGCCGGAATACCGAACGCTGATGACGCTCTACTATCTGGACGGCTGCTCCATGCGGGAATTGTCGGAAATCACAGGGGTGCCGCAGGGCACTGTTAAAACCCGCATACGAAATGCACGGAAACAGCTCAGCAGGACGCTCCTTATTGAATGGGAGGATGGAATATGAACAGCAGGGAATTTCAAAAGCATCTGACATCGGCCATCCCCGACGTACCGGAGCATTTTCACAATCGGATGGAAATGACGCTGGAAAGCATCGTCAATCAGGAGGCTAATATGAAAGAGAGCGCGAAAACGGCAATCCGGACGGCAGGCCGATTCTCATTCCGCACCGTGGCGCTGGCCTTGGCGCTGATCATGGCGGTAAGCGCCGTGGCCCTGGCCGCTGCGCAATGGCATGTATTTGATCGCCTGTCCTTCCTTACCGGCCAGGATACGCCGAAAAATGCCGATAGCCTGATGCAGGCCAATCTGTATCAAAGTACGGTAAACAATGTGGAAATCACCGTGAAGGAAGCGGGCTATGACGGGCGTATGCTGTTGCTGCAATACAGCTATCGGATGCTGGATGTGGACAAAACCTTCAGCCCGGATGGATTGCGCGAAGAGGATTTGCAGCTGCTTGCCGACCATAACGTGGGCTGGTGGATCGACCAGATCTGGTTCAACGGCAGGACCATGGATATGCCCGTCAACTCCGGTGAGGTGGAGTGCGGAACCAGCGTGCCCGGGGAAATCGAAATCACGGAATACTGGCGGCTGGACAATGCGGGCTTCATGCTGACCGGCCCTGTGGAAATCAGCCTGCCCATTGGAGAACGACAGCACCTTTCGGATTACAGCCGGATCAATCATCCCGAAAAATTCGATGTGGACGGCACGCTGAAGCTGCCCGAAAAGGGCATGGTTACCTTCACCTTCGACGCCAAGGATACCCTTTCCAAGGTTATTACGCTCCGGCCCAACGTGGAAAAAGCGCTGCCCGATGTGACCGCCAAGGTGACGGAAGCGGCGTTTACGCCCCTCATGACCTACATCACCCTAAATTTGAAGGTCAATCCCGACGTGATGGCTGCCTACATCCGGGAAAACGGCGCAGGGCACAAGGATGACAACGGCCAGGTGATCTTCCCCTACGGCGGCATGGATGTGTTCGGTGATTGGATCGCCAGCCTGGAATTGGTGGATGGCGACGGAAAGATCCTGTTCCCCGGCCACCACGGCCAGAACGGCTACGACAACGAATGGGCGGAATTCCTCTATCCTTCCATCGAAACGATGCCCGACGCGCTGTATCTGGCCCCCATCCAGAACGGCGCGGCGGACATGACCCAGGCCGTGCAGGTCAAGTAACAACAAACATACCGGGAGGGCATGGGACAGCCTGTGCCCTCCTTTTCTGCAAAGCGGAGGCTGAAAATGAAACGAATGATGGTCTTTTTTCTGCTTGCGGCGCTGCTTCTGCCAGCGTCAGGCATGGCGGAAACCAAGTATATGACGATGCGGGAAGTCCATAATGAAGTTACGTCCCAATATCCCGATGGCTGGCATGAAACGATCCAGACGAAATGGCGCGCTGTCGAAATCAATACCCCGGTGGTCGTGCCGGACTCAAGCCAATGCCCCGTGCTGGCGCTGCAAGTGATCGAAGATCCTCCTGATCTTGCCGCGCTGCCGGGAGAAGGCTGGCAGGACGAAACGGCTGCCGCCGGTTGGGTGCGCGCCTCCAAGCCTGGCACGGAAAAAGCGCCCAACACGAAAAACTCCGAAATCGATTCTCACCATTTTTACGCCCCGATGGACCTGGATATGGTATGGGATGGCTACGGCGGGAAAACCCTGGGTGAACTGCTCCTGGAAGGCAGAGATTTGCTTGAAGCTGCCTGCGGCGGAAAATACAGCTGGGATATGGAGCATCCATCTGACATAATGTTCAACACCCGCACCCGGGGCAGCGAAACCTGGACCACCGGGCTTTCCGTATCGGCTTACCAGGCCTTTCACGGCATCCCCTATATCCACAGCATCAGCGATTATCTCACCTATGATATCAACAAACAAAATGTTTCTTACGTCGATGTGCTGTATCAAATCAGCCCCTTTGGAAGCGTCAGCTTCGTGTATCATCCTGTACAATCGGAGGTGATAGAGGAGGATATTCCCCTGTGCAGCTTTGAAGTTATCAAGGATGCGCTGCGCAGGGAAATCGACGCGGGGCATATCCGCAACATCCTGGAAATCCGCTTTGGCTACACCTCGGCCAATCGCAGCAAGGATGCAAGCGATCCTGTCAGCATCACCCGGCCCGTGTGGCACGTGGAAGCGTGGTGGTGTAACAAGGGTGTGTCGGAGATGATGCAGGATGACCCTGACTATCCCACCAACAGCAGGGGAAAGCGGGAATTTGTGCGCATGATCTTTGACACCCAGACAGGGGAATTGATCAGCATGGTCAGTGATTTTCTGCCTACGCAGAAGCGGATCAAGGATATCGGTTATTTCCAGGGATATCTCACATGGAAGGATGTAAAAAAATGAAAAGGCTGTTTGTGTGGATGTCACTGCTGGTCATGCTCCCCGTAGGATCGGCCTTCGCAAGAGAAAAGCATTGGACGGTCAGGGAATTGTATGGTCTGTATCAGGGACAGCGTTGGCAAGGGGAATATGCTACTTTCCGGGGAGAAACCGTCATTGTGGATGTGCCCATCATCGTACCCGATGTGGACGCCGCTCCGGTGATCCGAGTGGGGGATTATCCCGCTCTGGACAAGACGCTTTCTGATGATTATGGTACTTACCCAAAATCATACCGAGACCATGTAGATGCCTGGGCGCGGTCTGATGGAAGGGATATTACGCTGGCCATGGATCAATATTGGGAATATGAGATCCCGGATCAATATGCGGGGAAATCCCATTTCGGTGAAGAAGTATATCTGCCTGAAGAAATCGATTGGAACCTTCATGCGGAAAACAATGATATGACCTTGGGTGAAGCGTATAAACTGCTGACAGCGCAGCTCAATCATATTTTGTC
>JAFUGB010000265.1 GCA_017469605.1 Clostridia bacterium | reverse complement strand
GGCCCCTACATGCCTCCCAGGTCCACGACGCTGGGTTTGTGGATGATCTGAGGGGCTGCTGCACTTTGTGCAGCAGCCCCTGTTTTTATCCCTGTGTTTTTTCTCGGCTGTTGGCCAGGTATTGGCGGGTTGTATCCCGCAATATCAGCTTTGTTGGCGTCAGGTGGGATACGCCGTCGCTTTGATCGCGGATCATGGATTGCAAATTCTGAAGCGTACAATTGACAATGCTGTCCAGATCCTGCTCTATGCAGGAAAGCCTGGTTACGCAAATATCGGGATACAGCAGATTGTCAAAGCTGATGATGGATACCTGCTCAGGCACGGCATAGCCGTGCTTGCGCAATACGTTATACGCCGCCAGGGAGGTAAACGCGTCAGCGGCGATCACCGCGTCCACAGGCTTTCCGGAGGATAGCAGCGCGTCCATGCGAATATAGGCGTTTTCATAGCGGGTATGTTCCAATTCGAGATAGTGGTCCTCGGGAAATTCAATTCCCCGCTCCGTCAAATAATCCCGGATGGCTTTTTCCTTAAGCTGATTGCTGATAATCGTTTTGCAGCCGCCGATATAATAAAAGTGCCGGCATCCCGTAATGTACAAATAGTCCACCGCTTCGCGCACGCCATGGTACAGATCGGACATCACATGGGGCGCTTCAATGCCGGGATAATAGCTGCCGATAAACACCATGGGAATGCTGTTTTGACGCAGGATATTGATATAATCCGGCCGTTCATTTTCCTTGATGCTGGGATAGATGATGGCGCCTTCCACCCGGAAAGCCACAAAACGCTTGATCATCTCCTTTTCATAGTTGATGTTGCTCTCCGTGGTCACCAGGATCATTTTATAGCCCATATCCCGCAGCGCCCGCTCAATATGCCGCACCAGATTGGAATAAAACAGGTTGGAGATGTTGGGCACCATCACGCCGATCAGCCCGCTTTTGCGCCGGGCCAGGCTCTTGGCGTTATCACTGCCGACATATCCCATGGCCTTCGCGATTTCCAACACCCGCTCTTTTGTTTTTTCGTTCACGCCCTTCCGGCCGTTCAGCGCCAGGGACGCGGTGGCTTCCGAAACCCCGGCGGATTTTGCAATGTCCTTCAGCGATACCCCCATAACCTACCTCATGTTTAATTAAAAATAGATTTAAATTTAAATTGCAAATTCAGTATATCAGATTTAAAACAAAAAATCAAGCTTTTTTAAAACACTTTTCCCGATATTTGGTCGATTATTTCCCAATTAGCTGTTGACAAGGGGCTTTTTAATGGTGTATACTTCGATTGTAATTTAAAGCGCTTTAAAAGCGTGGTGCAATCCAATATGAAAAGGAGCGTTGAACATGAAGCGAATTCTGAGCTTGATCCTGTGCCTGATCATGGCACTGTCTCTGGCCGCTGTGGCTCATGCCGACAGCAAGGTGACCATCAACTTCTACTGCAACCCCTCCAAAAACGGCGGCGTGGAAGCGGCCGTGGCCGCCTTTGAGGCCGCCAATCCCAACATTCACGTTGAAATTGTGGAATTCTCCAGCGACACCAACCAGAAGAAAACCACCCTTTCCTCCATTTTCCAGGCCCAGGATGATTCCGCGGATGTGTTCATGATGGACTGCACCTGGCCCGATGAATTCATCAGCGCCGGCTGGCTGCTGCCCCTGGACGGCCTGTACACCGAGGAAGAGCTGGCTGAATTCATTCCCGGCATCATGGACATCTGCTTTGACGCCGACGGCACCATGTACGCCATCCCCGAATACCTGAACGCCGGCGTCCTGGTCTATCGCAAGGATCTGCTGGAAAAATACGGCTACGCCCCCGCCAAAACCTGGGAAGAGCTGATCGAGCAGTGCAAGGTGATCCAGGAAGGCGAAGCCGGAGAAGGCAAGCCCCTGTCCGGCTTCACCAGCGCATGGCTGGAATACGAAGGTCTCACCTGCTGTGCCTTTGAGTT
>JAFUGB010000264.1 GCA_017469605.1 Clostridia bacterium | reverse complement strand
GCATTGCCCAGTACGCGGCGGCGCTGGAAATCACCGACGACCTGGCGGCCAAGGTCAATTCCTATTCCCACGGCATGAAGCAGAAGCTGGCTGTGATTTCGGCGTTGATCCATCAGCCCAAGCTGCTCATGATGGATGAGCCCTTTGTGGGCCTGGATCCCAAGGCCGCGCATACGCTCAAATTGATCATGCGGCAGTTCTGCGATAACGGCGGGGCCATCTTCTTCTCCACCCACGTGCTGGAGGTGGCCGAAAAGCTGTGCGATAAGGTAGCCATCATCCGGGGCGGCCAATTGGTCACCTGCGGCGATACCGAAACGGTGCGCGGCAATGAAAGCCTGGAGGATGTGTTCCTGGAATTGGCGGAGGATGGCCATGCTTAAAACATTGCTGAAAATCCGGTGGAAAGCGCTGCTGTACGGCATGTTTGCCCGCCGCCGCGGCAAAAAGAACAGCGGCAAGGGCATGATGGTGCTGTTTGGTTTCCTGCTGCTATATATGGTGGCAGCCTTTGGCTTCATCTTTGGCATGATGTTTGACAGCATGTATGAGCCCTTCAACATGATCGGGATGGGCTGGCTGTATTTTTCCCTGGCTGCCGTCATGAGCGCCATGCTGTGCTTTGTGGGATCGGTGTTTTTTACCCAGACCACGATCTTTGACGCCAAGGATAATGAATTGCTGCTGTCCATGCCCATCAAGCCATCGGCCATCGTAGGCAGCCGCCTGCTGTTGATCCTGCTGATCAATTATGGTTTTACGGCGCTGATCATGGGCGCCTGCGGCTTGGTGCGCTGCATTGTGTCCCCGTTGACGGCGGCTGGCTTGATCCGCTTCCTGCTGTGCTTCCTGCTGCTGCCGCTGCTGCCGACCACCCTGTCCTGCGTTGTGGGCGGCATCATTGCGCTGATCATCAGCCGCCTGCGTAACAAAAACCTGTTTTCGCTGATCCTTTCGGTGGCCTTCCTGGGCGCATACTTTGCAGTGTGCTTCAATATGCAAAGCTATATTGAGCGCATGGTGCAGAACGGCGCGGCCATTGGCGCGGCCATCCGGAAGGCACTGCCGCCCTTCTATGCCATGGGCCTGGCCATGCAAAACGGCGATTGGGGCCAATTGCTGCTCTTTGCGCTATGGTGCCTGCTTCCCTTTGCCCTGGTGTACCTGCTGCTCAGCCGCGGCTTCATCCGCATTGCTACCGCCAGGCGCGGAGCGAAAAAGGTGAAGTACCAGGCCAAGGCCATGCACGTCTCCTCCATCGGCTGGACCATGACCCGAAAGGAACTGAGCCGCCTGGGCAACAGCTCGGCTTATATGCTCAACGGCTGCCTGGGCGCCATCCTGGCGGTGGGCGTGGCTGCACTGACGGCGGTCAAGGGCCAATCGATCCTGCAAACGCTGGCCGATGTGTACGCTGGCGGCGCGGACGTAAACAAAATGATCATGCCCATGGCCTGCGTTATCGAGTGCTTCACCCTGGGTATGACCATCATTTCAGCCCCCTCGGTCTCGCTGGAGGGCAAAAACATGTGGCTTCTGCAAAGCATGCCCCTGCGGGCGGCGGATGTGCTGCTGCCCAAGGTATATATGCACCTGATTGTGGCCGTTCCCGCCAGCCTGGTTTCCTCGCTGCTGTTCGCCATCGCCCTGCCCATGGGAACTGTCGATATGCTGCTGCTGTTCCTGGTACCGCTGCTGCTCACGGTGTGCATGGCGCTGCTGGGCGTGGTGGTCAACCTGCGCTGGCCTCGGTTTGATTATACCAATGAAGCCATGGTGATCAAGCAGAGCGCCAGCAGCACCATCACCATGTTTTCTGGCATGGGCATCGTGCTGCTGCCGGTGCTGCTGTACGCGCTGCTGCGGAAATACATTACGGTGCAGACCATGCTGATCATCTGCGCATCAACCCTTGCAATTGCCGATTTTATCATGTATGATTATCTTGCGCACAGGGCGGACCGTGCCTTTGCAAAACTGAATCAGGACTGATAATCATGATGAAGAACGCTTCTTCGGGCGCGGATTTCCTGCCCGTAACAAAAGAAGACATGGTCCGGCGCGGTTGGGACGCGCCGGACTTTGTATATGCTGTGGGGGAGGCCTATGTGGACCATCCCTCCTTTGGCCATGCCATCATATCCCGCATCCTGGAGAAGGCGGGATATAAGGTGGCCATGCTGTGCCTGCCGGACTGGCATACCTGCGAGGATTTCAAGCGCTTTGGCAGGCCCAAGCTGGGGTTCCTGGTCACTGCGGGCGTCATTGACAGCATGGTCAATCATTATACCTCCGCCAAGCGCCGCCGCCATGACGATGTATACGCGCCCGGCGGCAGGGGCGGCATGCGCCCGGACCGTGCGGTGACGGTGTACAGCAACCGCATTCATGAGGCTTATCCGGGGCTGCCGGTGCTCATCGGCGGGGTGGAGGCGTCGCTGCGCCGGTTCTCCCATTATGATTACTGGGATGATAAGGTGCGCCGCAGCGTGCTGGTGGACAGCGCGGCCACGGTTCTCATGTACGGCATGGGGGAAAGGAGCATCCTGGAATGCGCCCAGTGGCTGCGGGACGGCATGCCGCCTGAGCGGCTTCCCGATATCCGGGGTATCTGCTATATGGCCAAGCAGCCGCCCGAGGGCGTCGCCATGCTGCCCGCCCACAGCGAGGTCGTTCAGGATAAAAAAGCCTATGCCCGGTCGGCGATGGCCGAATACAACGAGGCCGATCCCATTCGGGGGAAAACGCTGTGCCAGCAGCAGGACACCCAGCGTTATGTGGTGCAGAACCCGCCCAGCCTGCCGCTGACGGCGGCTGAAATGGATGCCGTGTACGATCTGCCGTATACCCGGGAATACCATCCTATGTATGAAGCCCAGGGCGGCGTGCCCGCCATCAGCGAGGTTCGTTTTTCCATCAGCGCCGTGCGCGGCTGCTACGGCGCCTGTGCCTTCTGCGCCCTCACCTTCCACCAGGGCCGCGTCATCCAGAGCCGGAGCGAGGATTCGCTTTTAAAGGAAGCGCGCCTGCTTACCCAGCTGCCCGATTTCAAGGGATATATCCATGATGTGGGCGGCCCCACGGCCAATTTCCGCCAGCCGTCCTGCCAGAAGCAATTGAAGCACGGCTGCTGCCCCAACCGGCAGTGCCTGTTCCCGGCGCCCTGTCCCAACCTGACGGTGAGCCATCGGGAATTCCTGGAAACGCTGCGCAAAATGCGGCAGATTCCCGGAATCAAAAAGGTGTTTATCCGCTCGGGCCTGCGGTTTGACTATATCATGGCCGATCCCCAGCGCGATCATGTGCTGCGGGAGCTGTGCAAATACCATATCAGCGGGCAGCTGAAGGTGGATCCCGAGCATATCAGCGATGGCGTGCTGCGCATGATGGGCAAGCCCTGCAACCAGGTGTTTGAGCAGTGTCTCGGCCTCTACCAGCGTACCAATGATAAGCTGGCCAAGCGGCAGTACCTGGTGCCCTACCTGATGAGCAGCCATCCTGGCACTACCATGGAGGAT
>JAFUGB010000263.1 GCA_017469605.1 Clostridia bacterium | reverse complement strand
CCTTCATGCATCCCAGGTTCACGACGCTGGGTTTGTTGATGATCTGAGACTTCCCATCGCTGAGAAGCCTGCTTGCTTTTTGATGCTTACAGGGTGGTGCGCATCTGCTCGTACTTCTGCTTGGCGGTCTGGATATCCTGGGCGGGAGCGGGCTTGAGCTGATACCAGCCCTGGTTGTTCATGATCTGGAAAATTTGCAGCTGATCCTGGCCCATCTGCATGAACATATCGTTCATCACGTTGCGCAGGCCGGGCTGGCTGCCCTCCACCACTTCGGAGGAGATGTTGGCCATCAGCGCCTTTTCCTGGTAAAGCAGGTCAAAGGCCAGTTCCTGATCGGTCAGCGCCTGCTGGGCGCCCTGGCCGGCGGTATTCTGTTGGGTTTTGAAATTGCTCTGCATGGTTGGTTCCCTCCTTGCTTACTGGCAGCCGTTCAGAAATGCGAACAGCGCGTCAAACTGCTGGCGGTGATGCTGGGCCACGGTGCTGGCCAGGCCGCGCAGCTGGGCGTCCTGAAACTGGGTGGCATAGCCCTGGGCCACGCGGCAGGCGGTGGCCAGGTGGGTGAGCTGATCCTCGATGACGGTCAGATCCTTGGTACTGAGATTGCACTGAGAAGCCATAAGGGTTTCCCTCCTTTTTGATTGATACAGCATCAGTATGCCCGTCCCCGTGCGGGTTTATGAGGTGGTTTTGTGAAAAAGTGGAAGGCGCGCGCTTACCGGCTGGCGCTGGCCTGCATGCCCAATCCCCGGCGCAGGGCGCATGGGCAGGGGAACGCGCCGGAGGCGCTGGTTCATGTGATGCGCAGGCATCATGTGCGGGACGGCGTCGCTGCGCTGTTTGATGAACGGGGCGTTACCGGGCTGATGGCCTATGGCGACGCCGGTCCGGATACCGTGTTCCGCGCGGCTTCGGTGAGCAAGCACATCACGGCCATGGCGGCCTGGCGGCTGCACGAGGCCGGGATCATTGATATCGATGCCGACGCGGACGCCTTTCTTCTCTGCTCGCTGCGGCATCCCCAAGCGCCCGATGTGCCCATTACCCTGCGCAGGCTTTTGAGCCACACGGCGGGCATCCATGACGGCAGCGCCTACGCCGCGGCCTGCGCAGAGCCGATGCCGCTTGGCCGGGTCATGGCGGGGGACAGCCATACGGCGGCCTTCGGGCGCTTTGAGTATTCCAATTTGGGCGCGGGCATCGCGGCCTGCGTGCTGGAGGGCATGCTGGGCAAATCCTTTGAGGCCATCATGCGGGAGACGGTGTTTGCGCCGCTCAAGGCACAGGCCACGTTTTATCCGCAGAAGGTCCGGGGCGATCTGGCCAACGCCTATCGCGTATTGCCACCCTCGGGCGGCCCCACGCTGAACGCCGCTGCCCGGCGGGCCCGGCCGCTGCCGGCTGACGCGCCCGATCCCGAGCGCCACTACCTGCTGTCCCAGGGCAACCTCTATATTTCCGCGCCCCAGCTGGCAAAGCTGGGGATCGAGCTGATGCGCGAACGCTATGCGCCCATGCGCAGGCAGCTGGCCCCGTTTGGCGACCGGGACAGGCGGCTGGGCATGGGGCTGGGCACCTTTATCGTGCATGATATTCTGCCCCAGGCGCTGTACGGCCACCAGGGGTTGGCCTACGGGGCCGTGCACGGGCTGTTTTACGATCCCGCGGCGGGCAAGGGGTTTGTGCTGCTGACCAGCGCCTGCTCGGAGGCTCGGGAGGGCGTGCTTTCGGATATCAATATTGCGATGATGAGGCTGATATTGAATGGAAACGGTCATTGAAATCAAAAAAATCCAGGGCAGCGCCGTGCTGTGCCTGGAGAACGGTGAAAGGCTGAAGGTGCCCGTCTCGCTTTTCCGGGAACGGCCCGTGCGCAAGGGCGAGACGATCGATCCCACGCTGTACCGGCAGTTTATGGTCCAGCGCGGCTACAGCCATGCCCTGGACAGCGCGGTGAAAATGCTTTCGCTGTGTGATCGCAGCGAAAACGAGATCCGGGAGCGGCTTTTCCGGGCGGGCTATCCCGAAATCTGCGTCAGCCGGGTGATCCAAAAGCTCTGCGCGGAGGAATTGCTGGATGACGCCGCTTTTGCCCGGAACTGGGCCCAGAGCAGGCTTCACAAATATGGCCGAAACCGCCTGCGCCAGGAACTCAGTCGCCGGGGAGTGGACCGGGAAACCGTGCGGGAAACCGTGGAGCGGCTTTCCGATGAAGACCAGCTGGCCGATGCCGTGCGGCTCACCGGCAAGTACCTGGCCCGTACCCATGGCGATATGGACCGTAAGCTGTACCAGCGCACGCTGGCCATGCTGGCCCGCCACGGCTACGATGCCGATATCGCCCGCAGGGCGTTGGAAACCATCGCCCGGGGCGAGGACGGCGCCGAATGGGAAGAGGAGGACGTAAAGGAAATGTTCGCCTGGAAGCCCGGCCGGGAGGAGTAAGAGACAAGGCGGGATTTGGCGGGAAAGGATCCCGGCATCTATTGTATGATGGATATGCAAGGTTAACAGAAAGAAGGGGGTAAAATGCCCGCGGAAAATATCAACGCTCTTGCCTGGGACGATGCCTATCCCCGGCCCCGGCTGCGGCGGCCCCATTATATGCTGCTGAACGGGCCCTGGGATTTTGCCCTTACCCGGGGCGAAGCGCCCGCGCGCTATGACCGCACCATCATGGTGCCCTATGCCATGGAGGCCGCGCTTTCGGGCGTCGGCCGGCGGCACAGGGAGGGGGATGTGCTCTGGTACAGGCACGGTTTTGTTCTGCCCAGGGATTTCAGCGGAAAACGCGTGCTGCTGCACTGCGGCGGCATTGATCAGCACGGCGCGGTGTACCTGAACGGCAAGCCCGTGGGCATGCTGGATTTTCTCCATCCCACGCTGGAGCTTACCGGCCTGCCGGCGGGCGAAAACACGCTGGTCATCGCGGTATCGGACAACCTGCGGGACAGGGCCTGGCCCTACGGCAAGCAAAAGGAAAAGCGGGGCGGCATGTGGTATACCCCGGTCACCGGCATCTGGCAGACGGTTTGGCTGGAGGCTGTGCCCCAGGCGTATATCCGGGATATTATCGCGGAGCCCCGGGACGGCGGCGTACTGCTGCGGGTAGCGGGCGTAAAGGAGGGCGTAGTCACGCTGGCGGATGGCGCCGTATATCCCCTGGCTGACGGACAAGCGCTGATCACGCCCGCCCAGCCGGTGTACTGGACCCCTGAAAACCCGCGTTTATATGATTTTACACTGACCGCCGGGGAGGACAGCGTGCAGTCCTATTTTGCCCTGCGGCGGATCGACGTCCGGGACGGCCGCCTGTGCCTTAACGGCGCGCCGTACTTTTTCCATGGCGTGCTGGATCAGGGCTACTGGTCCGACGGCCTGTATACGCCGCCCGATCCGGCGGGCTATGAGCGGGACATCCGGGCCATGAAGGAACTGGGCTTCAATACCCTGCGCAAGCATATCAAGGTGGAGCCCGAGCTGTTCTATTACGCCTGCGACAGGCTGGGGATGGCGGTATTTCAGGATATGGTGAACAATGGCGCGTACAGCTTCCTGCGGGATACCGGCCTGCCCACCGCCGGGCTGCAAACGCTGTTCACGGACCGCTTCCTGCACCGGAACAGGCGCGGCCGGGCCATGTTCCTTCGCTGGATGAATGAAACCGTGCGCCGCCTGCGCAGCCATCCCTGTGTTTTGTATTGGACCATTTTCAACGAGGGCTGGGGGCAGTTTGACAGCGGCGCGGTCTATCGGCGGCTGCGGCAGTTGGATGATACCAGGATCATTGACAGCGCTTCGGGCTGGTTCCGGGGCGGGGAAACCGATGTGGAAAGCAGGCACGTTTACTTTAAGCCCTTCAAAATGCCGGCGGCCCGCCGGCCCGTGGTGCTCAGCGAGTTCGGCGGCTATGGCTGGAAGCTGCCCGATCACTGCTATTCCCCGGATAAAACCTATGGCTACCGCAATTTCAAGGACGGCGCAGCCTACATGGATGCCCTGGAAGCGCTGTATCGGGAGCAGATCCTGCCTGCCATTCCCCAGGGCCTGAACGCCGCCATTTATACCCAGCTGTCCGATGTGGAGGATGAAATCAACGGCCTGGTGACCTATGACCGGGCGGTGTGCAAGGTGGACGCCCAACGGATGCGGGGATTGGCGGATGAAATGCGGGCGGCTGTGCGGCGATGAATTTTCACATTCATACCCAAAGCGTTTCCGGATTTTGCACCGTGCCTTTTCCCGTATTACCGTGTCCCGCGGCTGTGTGCCTGGTTCAATAACCAGGCGAAGCCCTTGGCGGTGCGCAGCGGGGCATCCATAAAGTGATTGCCCGGGTTCCATTCCAGCGTGCATGCTTTGCAGCCGGGCTGCTTTTGCAGCAGCGCGTATTGCCCGCGAAGACAGTCGCCCACCCGGGCCATGGTTTGGTTCCGGGTCCGTTCCTCCCGGTCGCCCAGGCTCAGGTAAATCCAGGGCGCGCGGACGGGGCGGCTTTGGCTGTACGTGTCCCAGCCGGGGAACCATACCGAGGGGGAGCAGGCGGCAATGCCGCAGAAAACGTCGGTTTGGCAGGCGGCCCACAAGGCAAACAGCCCGCTTAACGAATAGCCGCCCAGGTACAGGCGCGCGGGCTCCAGCTGGGCCTTGGCATAGGGCAGCAGCGTATCGCTGATCGATGCCAGCGTTTGGGGGGCCTGGCCGCCAAAGCCTTTCCTGCCGAACACCGGCGGCGCGGGCCAGGGGGACAGCGCGTCATTCCAGCTGTCCGCCAGAAAAGCCGCCAGCGAGAAGGGATGGCCGGTCATGCCGCGGATGTAGTGGATTTCCTGCTCCAGCCCTTCCAGGTCGTGAGCGTCCACCGCCTGGACCAGCAGATCAGCCGCGCCTTCGGTTTTATAAAAGAAGCAACGTATCCCATTCAGCCGTTCTTCAGTCAGCATGGCATTTCTCCAAAGTTTATTTCGCCATGGTTATTTCGCCTGGCGGCGGGCGGATTCCTCCCGCTTTTTTTAAAACAAAAATTCCTTCAGCCCAAAGACGCGGGCTGAAGGAATTTTTATGATCGCTTGTATCAATCCGCAAACATGGGCGTGGACAAATAGCGCTCGCCGGTATCCGGCAGCAGGGCCACGATCAGCTTGCCTTTGTTTTCGGGCCGCTTGGCCAACTGGAGGGCGGCATATACCGCCGCGCCGCTGGAGATGCCCACCAGCACGCCCTCGGTGCGGCCAATGGCGCGGCCGGTCCGGAAGGCTTCCTCATTTTCCACGGTGATGATTTCATCATATACGGCGGTGTTCAGCGTATCGGGCACAAAGCCGGCGCCGATGCCCTGGATTTTGTGGGGGCCGGGGGTGCCCTTGCTCAGCACGGGGGAGGAGGCGGGCTCAACCGCCACAACCTTAACGGCGGGGTTCTGGCTCTTCAGGTATTCGCCCACGCCGGTTACCGTGCCGCCGGTGCCAACGCCCGCCACAAAAATATCCACTTTGCCGTCGGTATCCTTCCAGATCTCGGGACCGGTGGTGCTGCGGTGAATGGCCGGGTTGGCCTGGTTGGTAAACTGGCTGGGAATGAAGCTGCCGGGCGTCGCCTCGGCCAGCTCCTGCGCTTTGGCGATGGCGCCCTTCATGCCCTTGGCGCCGTCGGTGAGCACCAGCTCCGCGCCGTAGGCTTTCAGCAGGTTGCGGCGCTCAACGCTCATGGTTTCGGGCATGGTCAGGATGATCTTATAGCCGCGGGCGGCGGCCACGGCGGCCAGGCCGATGCCGGTGTTGCCGCTGGTGGGCTCAATGATGGTGGCGCCGGGCTTCAATACGCCCTTGGCCTCGGCGTCGTCGATCATG
>JAFUGB010000262.1 GCA_017469605.1 Clostridia bacterium | reverse complement strand
ACGGAATGAAATTTCTTTTCGCGGCTTGCGCTTCCATTTTATCTGTGGTATACTTCCTCTACAGGCTGATGACACATAGTGAGGTTATCCATGCTGTACGCTTTCCAACTGCGTGCTCACTCCAACGCGCGCTATCAGCAATCCCTGCTTTCGCTTTCACAAAAGGAACTGGCCTGCATGCTGGCGGCATGCGGAATATCGGCAGACATCCAACCGCGCATCCTGGGAGGCGCGCCCTTTTTGTGTTTTGAAGCGCCCCCGATGTCCCTCGCGCAGCGCGCCTTTCTGTCCCGGCTTTCGGAGCTTTACATGACAGCCGCCCTGGAGGACGGCCTGCTGCGGCCGTTGGACATGCCGGAGCGGCCCTCCTTCCTGCCGGCGGATATGCCCCAAATTCTCAAGTACAAGGGCAAAACCAACGCCGATTTCACCCAGCTGATGCTGAATTTGTCGCTGTCGGCGGGCCATCAATGGCAAACGCCCGGGCTCCGGGTGGCCGATCCCTTATGCGGGCGCGGCACCACATTATACTGCGCGCTGATCCGGGGCATGAACGCGATCGGCGTGGAAAGCGACAAAAAAAGCACGCAGGAAGGCGTTGCCTTCACCCGGAAATGGCTGCAGTACCACAAGATCAAGCACACCGCCCAGGCCTCCGGCCACACGCTGCCGGGCGGCAAAAGCGTGCCCGCCACGGTGATCCGCATGGCCCAGGGCAATCAAGCGCAGACGCTTTCTTTCTTCCACGCCGATACCCGGGATACGGGCTTGCTGCTGCGAAAAACGCCGGTACACGCGCTGGTGGCCGACCTGCCCTACGGTGTGCAGCACGCGCCCCGAGAGGAGGGGCGCATGGGCAATTTTGAAGCGCTGCTCCTCCAGGCCCTGCCCGCCTGGCGCCAGGCGCTGCTGCCGGGATGCGCTGCGGCCATTGCCTTCAATACCTACACATTAAAGCGCGGCGTATTGGAAAAGCTTGTCCTGAAAGCAGGCTTTACCTTGCCCGGCTCGCCGCTTTACGCGGATTTTTCCCATTGGGTGGAGCAGGCCGTCAACCGTGACGTGCTTATCGCCCTGAACCCCACAGAATAAGCAACCTATTATTGGATCAGGAGGAACAGACCGTTGTATAGTAAAGAAGCCTTTGAAGCGATGACCGTATTGGAACTGCGCCAGGTGGCCAAGGAAAACGGCGTGAAGCTCAGCGCGGGGATTTCCAAGCAGGGCATCGTGGAACGCTTGAAGGAAGCGCTGGCCAGGGAAGAATCCCCCGCGCAGGAAAGCCCCGCCCCCGTCCGCCGCACCGTTTCCATCGTAGCCGACGACGAGGATACGCCGGTGCTGACGCCCAACGTTCCCTTTACGCGCTCCGCCGCCTCAGCGCCTGCCCCGGCCCAGCCTGCCGCCCGGCCCGCGCAGCCCGCGGCAAGCCATGGCAATGTTCCGGGCACCAATAAGCCCGCCTTCACACTGGAGGGCGCCCGGGCATGGCACAATCCCCGGGGCTACCAACAGCAGAGCGCCGGCAGCTTCCAGCGTTCCGGCGCGGGCTTTACGCAGCAGCGTCCGATCCAATCCGCGGGCTACGGACAACAGCGCGTTGTGCAGCGGCCTGCCAATACCGTATCGCGTTTTGGCCCTGATGCTGTGCAGCCCGCCGCGGAGGATGCCGAACCGGCGCAGGAAGCCCATCCCCGGTATCCCGCGCCCTATCAGTCCGAGTCCCGGCCTGCCGCCTACAGCGGCTATCAGAATGATTACCGCGGCCGCAGGGATGCCGCGCCTTCCATGGCGCTGCCCGATCTGCTGGCCTCGGGCGAAGTAATCGACAGCGCCGGCGTGCTGGAGCTGCAAAGCGAGGGGCACGGCTACCTGCGCACCGGCAATTATCTGCCGGGGCATGAGGACATTTATGTTTCCCCGGCCCAGATCCGCCGTTTCCACCTGCGCACCGGCGATAAGGTAAGCGGAAAAGTGCGTCCCCGCCGGGAAAACGAAACCCACGGCATGCTGCTGTATGTGACCGAGGTAAACGGCATTGATTCCCAGGACGTGAAGCCGCCGGTGGCCTTTGACACGCTGACCGCCATTTACCCCACCCGGCAAATCCTGCTGTCCCAGAAGGCGCCGGACAACCGCATGCTGCGCGTGATTGACCTGATCTGCCCCATCGGCTTCGGCCAGCGCGCGCTGATCCTGGCTCCGCCCCGCAGCGGAAAAACAGCGCTGCTTACCGCCATCGCGTGCAGCATTCACGCCCAATACCCCAAAGCCCGCCTGCTGAGTCTGCTGCTGGGCGAACGGCCTGAGGATATCACCGTGGCCCGGGACACCCTGCCGGGCGAAGTGATTTACGCCGGTTTTGACGAGCCCATGGAAAACCATACCCGCATCGCGGAGCTGACCTTGGAACGGGCCCTGCGCCTGGCCGAGCAGAAAAACGACGTGGTGCTGTTGGTGGACAATCTGACCGCCCTGGGCCGCGCCTACAGCGAATGCGCGCCCCAGAATGTGCGCATCCTGCCCGGTGGACTGGCCGCGGGCTCCCTGGCCAAGCCCAAGCGTCTGTTTGGCTCGGCGCGCGCCCTGCGGGAAGGCGGCAGTTTGACCATCATCGCCGTGATGCTGGAGGATACCGGCATCGCGCTGGACCGCGCCATTGCCGAGGAATTCCGCGGCACGGCCAACATGGAATTGTATATGGACGCGTCCGGACGCATGGATTGCAGCCGGAGCAAGACCCGCAACGCCGACAGCATGCTGGATGAAAAGGCGTGCCGCGTATACGCCCGCCTGCATCAGCAGGCGGCGGAGCAGGGCGCCGAGGCATTTGCACAGGTCATGGACGGGCTGCTGAATGAAACGGAAAACAACAGCCGGCTGATGGATAAAATTGATTAATCCCGGGTAAGCGCACAGACGGCAAAGCCCAGGTTATCGGCGCTGGCTTCCGCCCGCCAGCCTTCCGGCACGTCAAAGTCCGCGCCCTCCGGGCCGCAAGGGCGGCAAAGAAGCCAGGTTTCCCGGCCTTCGCCATCCACCAGGCACAGCGTTCCCTGCGCATGCAGCAGCTCCAGGTATTCCTCCAGGCAAAGCCCGCTCAGGCGCATGGCCTCCGCATGGCTTTTCCCCACGTACCGCCAATGCATGGTTTCATTCTGAATGCCGGTGATCTGCGATTTATCCGGCGGATAACGGCGGATAAACCCATAGCGCCAGGCATTCTCCAGCAGCCACCTGCCATCCTGGGTGTGCGCCATGGGATCACTGGCTGACCACGCGTGGCGGCCGTTGAGCTGCACATCAAAGGCTGTTGCCAGCTGATGCTCGCTCCGTCCGCTGTCCGGCACGTTTTCCGCCGCCAAGGCCAGCGCTTCGGTCACCGGCATGGACGCCTGGTACAATTTGAACGTCTCCCGCTGCATGGCCTGCTGCTCCAGAGGAGAGCGCATGCCCTCCACGATCCAGGTTTCCGGCAGCGGGTTTTCCTGCGCCAGGTCGCAAAGCGCATAGATCGTTTCTTCCGACAGCGATACATGCTCTCCCGCCGGGATATAGCGCCCCACCAGGCTGCGCACATCCCGGCTTTGCTGGGGCGGCAAATCCGCTGGCAGCGGATGCTCGCGGCTTACAAAGAGCAGCAAGCCCTGGTACAGCGCATCCCGGCCGAAACGCGTCGGCTGCCCGGCCGGCGGCTGAATGCCCGCGTACAGCGCAGCTTCGCCGTTTCCCGCGATCAGAAGGCTGGCCGATGCCGCGGCGCTCCGGGGCTGTTCAATGTGGCCCGCCAACAGCATCAGCATCAGGCCGCACAGCGCCAGCGCCATGGAAATCCGGTATTGTTTTTTCATCATTCATTCCCCCTTTGCGTTTATTCTGTACAGCTTGCATACAAACTATACATTCCGCATACAAGGAGGTACTCATGAGCATTTCCCTTTCTTCCTTTGGCAAAGCAGCGGACGGCCGTGTAGCCACGCTCTACACCCTGAAAAACAAATCCGGCGCTTACATCTCGCTGTGCGATTTTGGCGCGCGGGTGGTTTCCATTTACGTGCCTGACCGCAGCGGCACGCTGGGTGAAGTTAACATCGGCTTTGACGATGTAGCCCCCTATATGGCCCATGGCGGTCCCTCCATCGGCGCCTCCATCGGCCGGGTGGGCAACCGGATCGGCGGTGCCAGCTTTCTTCTGAACGGCACCCAGTATCACGTGCCCAAAAACGATGGCGAAAACAGCCTGCACGGCGGCGAGGGCTTCCATACCCGCTGGTGGTCGGCAGAATGCTTTGAGAAGGATGAAGCCGATCTGGTCGTCTTTCATTATGTCAGCGCCGACGGCGAAGAGGGCTATCCCGGTAAGCTGGATGTGGAAGTTACCTATGCCTGGACCGACAAAAACGAAATGTGCATCAGTTATCACGCGATCAGCGACGAGGATACGCTGTGCAACCTGACCAATCACGCCTATTTCAACCTGAGCGGCGAGGAAAATATCCTGGATCATACCCTGCAGATCAACGCCAGCCTGATCACCGCTACCGATGAAGCGCTGATCCCCACTGGGGAGGAGCTGGACGTGACCGGCCTGCCTGTGGACTTCCGCGCGCCGCTGCGCATCCGTGATGGCATCGCCCGCGCCGCCGAATACCCGCTGATGGTCGTTAAGAACGGCTATGACTTTAACTTCCGCGTGGACGGCGAAGGCATGCGCATGCACGCTGTCCTGCGTTCCCCCGCCAGCGGCCGGGTGATGCATGTATGCTCCACCGAGCCCTGTGTGCAGCTGTACACCGGGCAGCACTTTGACACCATCGGCCATAACGGCAGGCATTATACCGCCATGGCCGGCCTGGCGCTGGAAACCCAGCATCATCCCGATGCCATTCACCATGACAGCTTCCCCAGCGTGGTGCTGAAGGCCGGCGAGGTATTCGCTTCGCAGACAGTGTACAGCTTTGGGGTGGAATAAAGCTAAAGTATAAAAGGGCAAGATCCTTCGCAATACCGCTCCCAGGAGAGCGGCAGAACCGAAGGATCTTGTTTTTTATTATGCTTTATAGCTGATGGAAAAAACGATATCCTGTTCAAAATCGCCCATTTTTTTGCCGAATATATTGAATCCGCCCTGGTACTCCGCGTCTGGCTTATTGCCGATCCGGATCACCACAGGCCTTTCATGAGAAAAGCTGAACTGGTCGATCCTGGGCGATGGGGCGACAGCGGCGTTCAGCGTGCTGCCACTGCCGGAAACCTCCAGGCTAAGCAGCTTGCCATATTGGGTGCAGCCGCCGCTCCACCACGCGGGATTCAGCCGTCCCCGGCGCGCGCCAAAATCGCTGGGGCAGCGCCAGGTTCCGCAATCCATGCCGTCCACCCATACCGTAATATCGCTTGGCCAATCTTCATTATAATTATTGGTTTCGGAGCAAACCTCGAAGCTGAGGGAAAAACCGGTAATCTTCGCGCCAAGGGGCACGGTAAAAGGAAAGCGATATTCCACATAGCCGCACTTGGACCAGATCAGGTGGGCCCGCACCCGCTCCGGCAGATAAAAGGATTCCGGCCTGTCCTCCATGCCGATATACCCCGTTTCTGATATGATGCCGCAGCTTGGCTCCACGCTGCAATCGGTAAAGCAGCCCACAGGCATGGTTACTGTGGCCACCTTTTCAGCGTTTTCATCGGCTTTATTCAGATGAAGGATCACCGTATCATATTTTCGGCTGCATACCTTCATGGCTCCCCGGGTGCCTGTAACCAGCTTTGTGGTGATCAGATTGGCCTTTTCAAGCGAGCTTACATACAGCGCCGCGCTTGAATTTGGGATGTGCAGCTTTTGAGCAATCTCCCCCACATTATAGCTGTTGAAATACAGAAGCTTTAAGATCTGGATCCTGGCCGGGCTGTTGAGCACAGCGCCCAGCGTACAGATCTGTTCTTCGTCGTCCAGGTTAAGGCTCAGTGTTTTTGCCATGTGAATATTCCCCCCCTCTTTTTCGTATGTCATTTTCAATTATTCCATAAATCATGGAGGTTTGCAAGCTGTTTTTTAGAAATCATCAAAATATTATAGATATATTGACCATTAACTTTCCAGATTATATAATTCAAATCAAGAGAAGGCGCATGAACGCGGGTGGCCACCCAAAGCCCTTTCTAAAATTTCTGGATATTTTATTCAAAAAAGGAGGATGCATGATGATGAAGAAGTTTCTTGCCGTACTGCTGACGCTGTGCCTAATGGCAAGCTTTGCCGTTGTGGCGCAGGCCGAACCGACTGAAGTGGTTTTCTGGAACGGATATACCGGCCCGGATCAGCCCGTGCTGGAAGAAATCGTGAACGATTTCAACGTTTCCCAGGACGACGTGCGCATCAAGATGGAAATCATGCCCTGGGATACCCTGTACCAGAAGCTGATGCCCGCCATGATCGCCGGCAATGCCCCTGACGTTATCGCCATGTCCGTTACCCGTTACGGCGAATACGCCATGGCCGGCAAGCTGGAGCCCCTGGACAGCTATGTGGAAGCCTCCAGCGTGATCGACGCCGACAACATGGTTCCCGGCTTGTATAACGCCGGCAAGTTTGAAGGCACGCAGTATGCCATGCCGATGGCTTGCGCAGCTATGGTTATGTATTACAACAAGGATATGTTCCGCGCCGCCGGACTTGATCCTGAAAATCCGCCCACGACCATGGACGAATTGCAGGACGCCTGGAGCATGCTGATCATTAAGGACGATAACGGCAACATCACCCAATACGCCCAGGCGATCGGTGTCAAATCCACGGTTGCCATGATGCCTGTATTCATGTGGGCCTATGGCGCAGAGTACATCCAGGATGGAAAGGCTGTATTGAACAGTCCCGAAGGCGTGGAGGCCATGACTATGATCGCCAACGCCTTTGCCGAGGGCATCTCCCCTGTGGGCCTCACCGGTCAGGAAGCTGACAACCTGTTTGCTGCGCATAAGGCTGCCATTGAATTCAATGGCCAGTGGGCCATCGCCGGCTTCCGCGACGCCGGCGTGGATCTTGGCATTGCCGAAGTTCCCAGCGGCAAAGGTGGCCACAAAACCTGGGGCGGCGATACCATCCTGTGCATCAGCGCTGATTCCAAGGTAAAAGACGCGGCTTGGTCCTTCATTGAATACTTCAACAATGTAGACGCACAGACCAAATGGTCCCTGGGCGTGGGCTTCATTCCAACCCGTCTGGTTTTGGCGGACAGTGAAGAGCTGCTCAGCGGCAATCCGGATATCGCCGTTTTCATCAAATCCGCTCAGTATGCGGATATCTTCATGGCCGATCAGCCCCTGAGCGGCCGAATCGATGAAGAGATCCTGGTTCCCCTGTATGAATCCATTACCCGCGGCACCGCGCAGCCCGCTGAAGCGCTGGACAAGGCCGCGCAGCAGCTGGATGCCCTGCTGGCTGAATAAAAGCCATCCATCGGGGGTCATGGGCAAAGCCCCGTGATCCCCGATTTCAGTACATTGTCCCGTCAGGCTGCGCGGTCGGCAGCTGAAAGGAGTCCTCTATGTCCATATATAAGGCGCGCGCGCTTCGCCGCAGATCGGGTCTGGAACGAAAAATAGCGCTGGCCGGGTTCCGGATGGTGCTGCCTTCCATGCTGGTCATATCCGTTTTCGTGATCTGGCCCATCATCCGCTCGCTGATCATGAGCTTTACAAATTGGAATATCCTGCGCAACACTCATTCCTATGTGGGAATGGAAAACTATGTGAAGATGTTTGGAGACGAACGCTTCCTGAACGCGCTGAAAAATACCGTGGAATACACGCTGTGGTACGTGCCGCTGCTGATGTTCTTCTCCCTGCTGTTTGCCGCGGCCTTTCATATGCGTTTTTCCGGCTCCGGGTTTTATAAAAGTCTGCTGTTTGTTCCCGCAGTCACCTCCATGGCCATTGTCGCCATCATCTTTCGATATATCCTGGACGGCGATATCGGCCTGGTCTCCTTATGGCTCCGCAAAATCGGCATTTCCGTGCCTGACTTTCTCCGCAATGAGCGCACGGCCATGGGCGCTGTGATCTTTACCAGCCTGTGGCGCTGGATCGGCTTTAACACCGTGATCCTGTTAGCCGGGATGAGCGCCATTCCCGAAAGCCTGTTTGAAGCGGCGGAAATCGACGGTGCGGGAAATCTGAGACGGTTTTTCTCCATCACGCTGCCGCTGCTGGCGCCGTCTGTAAGCTTTACGCTAATCACCAATATCATCAGCTCCTTCCAGGTATACGATCAGGTATATGTCATGACCAAGGGCGGCCCCATGTTCCGAACAGAGGTCCTGGTATATTACATCTACTATAACGGTTTCAATGTATATAAGATGGGTTATGCTTCGGCAATGGCCTTCTTCCTGTTTCTGATCATCCTCATGTTTACGCTGTTCCAGCTGAAAGGCTTTCAGAACGCGGAATCAAATTTGGAGGCATAATAAAATGGCCAACAAGCTTTCAAAAGGCTGGAATGCGCTTTGGGCGGCAGCTTTTGCCTTCATTGGATTTGTATTATGATAATGATAAAAATAATTAGGCCTCTGTTCTCCCGGTTAGATTTGATTAAATTATATCATGTGATTGGAACAAAATATTATATTATATTATATTT